>JBBRVA010000906.1:0-3352 GCA_038247295.1 Caldilineales bacterium
ACTTTCCCCCACCCACTCGTGTAGACCAGCGGATTAGCCCGCATCCGCCCTAAAATCGAAAAAGCACCGCATCCGCCCTATCAACCCCAGGCCACTTTTAGCCCGCATCCGTCTAAATCAGAAACAGATTGTCATACTTTTTCTACTTGAAATGCAAGGAAATTTGTGCTATGCTATACAGAACGGGCGTTCTTTTAAACGAAAGTGGACTTGTTTCTAGTATACGGAATTCTATTCACTTTGTCAATGTAGTTACGCTCCTTTTACGCGTCAGTCAGTTCACGCCAGGCCGCCCTCGCTTCCGGCAGCGTCAAAGGCAGCCTTGGCCGCCAATGCCAGGGGAATCAGGGGTTGCGTCTGATGTCGGTTCTGGTCACCCATCGCTTGCTGTTCCAGGAGCAAACTGCGCAGCACAACCGTCATCCCCACGCCGGACAGCACCAATAAGGCCAGTCGGGATTCAATATGATACTGGCGCACCAACACCGTGGGTGGCGAGACGAAGAAGAGTTCAAGGAGCACTACGATGCCAATGATAGCCCCCGTATAAAGCAGGCTGAGCCGCACGGATAATGTTGCCGCCGCAGAGGCAATGGCCATAAAAAACAGCAGAAAAAACGGGCCGCCCGGCTCGGCGCGCAGAAAATAGATGCCCCCAATGATGAACAAATCCAGCACCGCCTGTGCCATCACAAAGCGCGACCAGGCAAGCCGTCTCTGCAGCAGATCGTTCAGCACATTGTAACCGGTAAAGAGCAAGAGAAGCGCCCAGGAAGGTAGCAGCGCCAGAGGGGGTGCCGGTTGCAGCAGGACAAGCACGAAGACTAGCGTAATCATTGTCCAGCGCATCCAAAAGAGGGTGCGACCGATAAAACGCTGTGGCGCCACTAGGGTTGATACCCTGGAGTCAGATGATTTCATAAACCTAACCGTTTTTGCTTTCTGGACATAGTGCTGTTGACCTATGGATATTGCGCAGCAACACGTCTTCTCGTCGAGCAAAATCTAACCTATTAGATGTGGACAACGACCAAAACGCTATATATCTTAGCCCACAGGTGGGACACAGATTTGGCTATAGGTCGAGGAGCTAGAGAAGCTTTTCCTTGAGCCGGATCAAGTTGCTTCTGATGGGGTCTCCGGCTGTTATTCGTCAACGCCACGTAGGTTAACTCACAGAAGGGTGGCGCAATCTAAGATAATCTGACACGTATTATCGCAATGTTGGGTCTTGCGCCATTGGGCGCGAGCAGGTGTTAAGAAGGGGACAGGTTGTGAGAAAGCAGAAGCGTGCTAGTGGAGAGGTACAAAAGCCAGCGCCAACCATGCACCGGCACTATGATGTGGAAAAACAGAGCCAGATTGCCATCGACATCTACGTCGCCCAACATTGCGGCACCTGCGCCTATGCTTATGAAGTAGCCGCCGAAATTCGTCACCAATTTCCCCATGTACAGGTGCGAATAATCGATCTGGGAAATACAACAGAGGCCATTCCGGAAGCAGTCTTTGCGACGCCCACCTATTTGCTCAATGGGCGGGTCTGGTCGCTGGGCAATCCCTCACCAGCTAAAGTGCAAGAGACACTGACATTGATGAGCGCAGCAGACTGAAATTATTTTGCGGATGTTTGGAAAACTGGCGTGCTTGGACACAAGCGTACGCCGGTTGTTCCACGGCACAAAATATCGCGAGAAACGTGAGATAATAATCCAGATCCGACATAGCCGATGATAACCCCGCGTGGAACCATCGCTCAGATAATTGACATGAGGTTAGGGCTTACGCACCTGGGAGCGCGCCCAGTTGGCACCCGATCCTGCTGGCAGCCGCCAGAGATGGCGGCGCGCCCAGGTGCGTAAGCCCTATTGTATTACTTTCAAACTATTGCGGAGCAACCGTAAAAATTTCTGTCTGGGGGTAAAAGGCCTGCCAAGCAAACCAGAAGTGATCAAAGGCAACGACCCGCGTGAGTTGCTTGCCCGCTAGCGGCCCAGCAATCGCCGCACCAATAATATTCCAGGTACTGTCCGTCTCTGTGTCGTTGAAGGTTCCGTCCTCGCTGGCGGTAAAAGTCAACACCTGGTTGTCCAACTGCCGGTCGAAAACCACCGTACCCCCAACATCACGCCCTTGGTTGATGAGGGCGGTGTCCAAGGCGCTGCTCACCCCCTTCTTAAAAAAGATCACAATAGCGGTTCCGACAATCTCATCGTTGACAACGCCTTGCTTGGCCAGATCAGAAAAGGCGTAGGCTTTGGCGCTCTCATTTAGGCTGATGCCGACAACGCGTTCGGTAGCGGGCAGTCGCGCATCAAGTTCGCCATCATAGAGAAAGGGCCGCGCCGTGCTGTCATAGCCAGTATATGGATTTTGCCCATACGAACGGCTGAACTCCGCCGGGATGGCCAACACTTCACCCGCGGGAAATTCTGCCGCAAAATCGCCAAAGCTCATTACCTGGCTGGGTAGAAAGTTCAGGCGCGTGCCGGTCAGTTCGCCGGCAATCGCCTCGCCCAGGGCTTGCTGCCACCAGGTTTCCGTTTGGCGGTCGTACATGATGAGATCGCTCTTGCGCAGTTTACCGGTCGTGCCAAAGTCGAGCGTACGGTCGCCTACCTGGCGGTCAAAGACAATGCTGGCATTGCACAGTGGACAAAAGGTAACCGTCACCGGTTGCCCATCTACGACATCGTTGACAATCTCATGCCAGATCAGAATTTCCAGCGGATAGGCGCGGGCCACGCGACCGTGGGCGAAGAAAAGCACCGGCGACTGTTCGACGAGGCGTTCGCTGGCGGCGGCAACGCTTTCAAAAGTTGGTTTGTCAATTGCCGGAATGCCGTCTTTGGGGGGACCGCCCGAAAGTACCTCCTCCCACTCGATGCTGCGTTTGGTGAAATCGGTCTTCCAATCAGCTGTACTAAAGGGTGGAGGGGCCGCCGGTAATATTCCAGCCGCTTTTGCTGTTGATGGCGCGGTTGGCGTTGGTGAGGACGCACCTTGCCCATTGGGTACCATCGACGGCGCAATACAACTGCTCAAGGCGATCAGACAAGGCAGGATGAATAAAACGACGGATTTGATTTTCACAGGCTTCTCCAGTTTGGGTGGTTTGAGATTTACACGCATTGAACATACCGCCCCCATTTGGGGAGATTTTTTTCACCATCAATATACGCTGCTTTGGGCAACGCGTGTGTGCTTGAACTTACTTAACTAAAGTGGAACCCTATGTTTTTGCCAGGCCAAGCATGGCGGGAGATTAAAAATGACTCGACAACGTAGACGGATTTTGACAGCCGTCTTGAACTTTGTACTGATCGCGCTGCTGCCCGGCATGGGTATCACG
>JBBRVA010000907.1:0-3343 GCA_038247295.1 Caldilineales bacterium
AGCCCCAGCCCCGCTAGAATTACAGCAACTGTTTCTGCCGGTTGTGGTTCGCTAAAACGGCCAGTTGAGAAAAACGTAACGCACAGGCGCAGAGAGGCAAAGGCGCAGAGAAAAGCGGGTATAGCCCCGGTAATTGAGAAACTTTTGGGCAATTCCAGTGAGACAGTAAGTCAGTGAGACAGTAAATCAGTGAGACAGTAAGTCAGTGAGACAGTAAGTCAATGTGTATCCTAACCCACTGATTACTATCCTACTGTTTTACTGACCTACTGTCCACTGCCCACTGTCTTACTGACCTACTGACCTACTGTCCTACTGACCTACTGTCCTACTGTCCACTGCCCACTGTCTTACTTAGAACTTACGCAGGCTCAGCCTGCGTAGATACTGTAATTTTGCGTAAGTCCTATTACTATTTCCGCCCCATTGTACTCGCCCAAAAACTTTGCGTCTCTGCCCCTTTGCGCCTTTGCGTTACGTTTTGTTGTTTTTATAAATCCACGGTTTGCGCAAATAATTTCTTGCAGGCATCATTCGCTGGCTGGTTACATTTGTCCCGCTTAATCTAAGACCCAAAGGAGAGATCCCATGCCCACATCTGCGATTGATGCTGCCTTGGCCGAAGCGTATGCCGCGTACACAGCGCGTAATCCACAGAGCCTGGCGCGCCACCAAGCGGCCACCCATGTCATGCCCGGTGGCAACACGCGCACCGTGCTTTATAATCCGCCCTTTCCACTTGGCATCGAACGTGGGGAAAGCTGCTATCTCTGGGATCTAGATGGTCACCGCTATGTAGACTTTCTGGGCGAATACACGGCCGGCATCTATGGCCACTCGCACCCAGTCATCCGCGCGGCGTTGACCGAAGCGCTGGCGGGAGGACTCAACTTTGGTGCACCCAACACGATGGAAGTGGCGCTGGCCCAGGCGGTCTGTGATCGGTTTCCGTCAATCGAATTAGTGCGCTTTACCAATTCTGGCACGGAAGCCAACTTGATGGCGCTGACGGCGGCCCGCTGCTTTACCGGGCGGCCTAAAATTATGGTCTTTGGCGGCGGCTATCACGGCGGTGTCCTCTATTTTAGCGGCGGCAAAAATAGCCCCGTCAATGCGCCGTATGATTTTGTGTTGGCCCCTTATAACGATGCAACTGGCACGGCAAGTTTGATCGACCAACACGCTGATAGATTGGCGGCGATCATTCTGGAACCGATGTTGGGTGGCGGTGGCTGTATCCCCGCCGCGCGCGACTTTCTGGCCATGCTGCGCACAGCGGCGACGCGCTACGGTATCATCTTGATCTTCGACGAAGTGATGACTTCGCGCCTTTCACCGGGTGGTCTGCAAGCATTGCACGGCGTCCTGCCCGATATGACGACGCTGGGCAAGTATATTGGCGGCGGCATGTCATTTGGCGCCTTTGGCGGTCGCGCCGATCTGATGGCGCAATTCGACCCCAGCCTACCGAATGCCTTACCCCATGCCGGCACCTTTAACAATAACGTCTTGACGATGAGCGCCGGGCTGGCCGGGTTGACGCAAGTCTATACGCCCGAGGCCGCCATTGCCCTCAATGCGCGCGGCGATGCGCTGCGCACGCGCCTCAACGAGCTTTGTCAACGCCAAGAAGTCGCCATGCAATTCACGGGCCTGGGCTCGATGCTCAACGTCCACATGACCGACGCCCCGCTCCGTTCGGCAGCAGATGTGGCGCAAGGCAACCAAGCGCTGCGCGAGCTCTTTTTCTTCGACATGTTGGCCGCCGGTATCTGGGTGGCGCGCCGTGGCATGATCAACCTGAGCCTGCCGCTCGACGATGCGGAATGCGATCTGTTCGTCGCCGCCGTGGCAGATTTTATTCAGGCGCGGATGGTGTTGCTGGAAGCGGACGCTGGGGCCGCTTAAGTCCAGCCCCAAACATAGACCGCGGATCAATTGTGGCGTCAGCGCAGGGTAGCACTAACCTGGCGCTC
Organism: Caldilineales bacterium; assembly: GCA_038247295.1. Lineage (GTDB taxonomy): Bacteria > Chloroflexota > Anaerolineae > Caldilineales > Caldilineaceae > JAPLGZ01. The sequence continues at coordinate 1,977 of JBBRVA010000907.1, forward strand.
AAGATGACCACCCGCTTCGGCCTGGTTCAAGACGGCGAGGATCGTATGGGCCAGGGTAAGGGCGGATTCTTCGCTCAGTTCGACGGCCACGCGTGCGCCGGGGCCTTGCGCCTCGTTGACAAAGTCGATATTCAAGGCATGCTCTAGCGGCGCATCAAAGGGGTGGTCGAACGATACATTGGCCTGGCGCACCGGAAACCAACCGCTCGTGCCCTTGCCACTGCCTTCAATCGCCACTTGTTGAACAATCATTGTACACATGGTGATACTCCTGTCGGCTAACTTATCCTTTGACGGCAACAGTACACAGAGCACACAGAGGAGACACAGAGAGCCCAGAGACTATAAGAGAGTTTTACCTGTTGTACCCTCTGTGTGCTCTGTGTCTTCTCTGCGTGCTCTGTGTAACTCTTTAAGCAGGTGTGCTAAGGTGTTTTTCTAGGAAGGCGAAGACCTTTTTCCAGCCATCTACTGTCTGTTCTTGACGATAGTTGGGTCGGTCGTAGTAGAAGAAGCCGTGGCCGGCGTTGGGATACATGTGGAATTCGTACTCTTTGCCATATTGTTGCAGCGCTTGCTCATGCTGTGCTACCTGCGCGGGGGTGGGGCTGCGGTCTTCCTCACCAAAGAGACCTAGGATCGGGCAGGGGAGATCCTTGGTATAGTCGATCGGTGCGACCGGCTGATTAGGTGTCAGATCGCTCTCCGCCATCACCACGCGCCCACCCCAACAGTCGACCAGGGCATCAAAACCGGGGGCAAGACAGGCCGCCAGATAAGCGTGGCGGCTACCAGAACAAGTGCCATAGATGCCCACTTTGCCGTTGACATAGGGTAGCGTACGCAAATATTGCATGGCGCCGGCTAAGTCACCGACCACTTGCGCATCGGCCACGCCGCCTGCGCCGCGCACTTTGGCCGCGACATCCTCCGGTGTGCCATGGCCGGCTCGATAATAAAGATTAGGCGAAATCGTGGCATACCCATGATGGGCGAACTTGCGCGTCGCTTCCCGATACCATTCGTCCCAACCGGGCATATGGTGGACCAAGACCATAGCGGGAAAAGGCCCGGCCCCAAGCGGGCGGGCAAAGTAGGCATTGATCAGATCACCCTGGTCGCCTGGCAGCATGATGGTCTCGGCGAGCATGCCTTCGTACATGTTAGTTTGGTACATAGCTTCCCCTTCCGCTAGATCCGTGTAAAAGATGACAAGCCGATGCCGACGTAGTCGGAGGTGACAAGATGAATATCAGCTTGTCGTTTCGAATCGATACGATGGCTATTATACTGGTCGACGGCCTACGCGCCAATTGTTATGGTCAGGAGTGGGATTGATCCTCGTTATCGACTGGGGCTTTACACTG
>JBBRVA010000908.1:0-3342 GCA_038247295.1 Caldilineales bacterium
CCCGTTTCCCGATTTGGTGGTGAACTTGCAACGATTTTTTGTTTTTCTACTACTTTTACTGCTGCTAGCCTGCGCCCCAGCGGTGCTGGCCCAGTCGCAACCAGAAACCGTGGCTTTATCCAGTTTATGGATTGATATGGGGTTAAATCCCCAACTGACGGATTGGTTCAATCGTAATGCGCGCACAGGGGACATTGCGCGCGTCGACCATGTAAGCCTGGTCGATCTGCTCGACGCGGTGACGGTTGGGCGTAAACTGGTGATCTTTAAGAGCGTGGCCGATGTGGAGCAGTTGATGCCCTTGATCGGCGATAAATTTGATATTATCGGTTATAACCTGGAGCATGGTCCCAGCAACCGTCCCGACGAGATCGCCGATCCAGTGGGCAGCGTGATCCGCATGCGCGCGTTGGCCGATCGCTACGGCAAAGAACTGGCGTTGGGCCCCGACCGTGAATTCGCGCTCAACAATGGACCGGCGATGGCGCCCTATGTCGACATTTTCGTCTTGCAGGTGCAGCGCGTCCAGACCGAGCCGCAGACAGTGCGCGAATTTGTGATGCCTTTGGTGCAGCAGTTGCGCCGAGCCAACCCGCAGCTTCAGGTGAGTGTCCAGGTGCGCACCGAAGGCGACGTGGTTGCCATAACCGACCTGCTCAGCTCGATGCGCGCCGATTTGGACGGTATTTCGATCCTGACCAGCCCCGAAACCGTGGCGGTGGCCGAGGCATTGGGTACAGAAGTGCGGCGCACCGACGTCACCCCAGCGCCCTTGATCACACCGACGCTCACCGTGGCACCGAATGAACCGCCGATCAATAATCAACCGCCGCCGGCTGTTACGCCGGATGTGCAAGGACCGCCGCCCCCCTGGTTTTGCGCTGGTGGGCTGGTGATGACGGGCCTACTCGGCGCAGGCATCTTAATCGCCGTCCTAATTCATACGTTGCGCCGGGACCGCTTTATGCTGGGGAAGCCGCATGGCTGATGCACCAGGTTTGCCGCCAGAAACGAGCCTGCCCCAGGTTGCAGCGGCATCCGGCCTCTTGCGCTGGGCAACATGCTTGGCGCCGGCCCTGCGTGCGCGCAATTTTCGCCTCTTTTGGATCGGCCAAACCTTCTCATTGGTCGGCACCTCGCTCCAAGTTGTCGCCGAAGGCTGGCTGATCTACGAGCTGACCGGCTCTACTTTCTGGCTGGGCATGGCTGGTTTGCTGGGGTTGCTGCCTGTCTTGCCCGTTTCGCTGCTCGGTGGCGTGCTGATCGATCGCGTGCCACGCCGCAAATTGATCCTCTTTACTCAGTGTGCGCTGCTGGTGCAGGCGACGGTCTTTGGCCTTTTGGTTATCAGCGGTCAGCTTGTTCTCTGGCATATCATCGTCCTCTATTTTTGTTTTGGGGCGATTCTGGCTATTGACCATCCGGCGCGACGCGCTTTCCTCGTCGAGTTGGTTGAGCCGGCCGATCTGGCCAATGCCGTCGCACTAAATGGCGCCGTCTTCAACCTGTCCAGCCTGATTGGCTACGCTGCGGGTGGGTTGCTGATTGCCACCTTGGGCGCCGGCGCGGCAATTTTGCTCAATGCGACGACCTTTCTCGCCCCGATCATCGCCCTCTCGCTGATCCGCGTGGCCGATGTGGGCGCCGAGCAGAAAGGCACCCACCCGGCATCGGCCACGTTGATGGGGGCGATGACCGAAGGTTTGTTGACCTTGTGGCGGCAACCGGCCGTCCTCGGTGCGATCAGCCTGATGGCCGTGGTGGGTGGTTTGACCTGGCCGCTTTTTGGTCTGCTGCCCGCCTATGCCGAGCAAGTGGTCCACACCGGTGCGATTGGCCTGGGCTTGTTGATGGCGGCGGGCGCGCTCGGTTCGGTGCTTGGCACGGTGCTGGTCGCGTTCCTTGGCGCGCACCAGCGCGGGCGCACCTTGGCCCTGGTCAGCTTTATACTGCCGTTCTTAATTCTGGCCTTCGGCTGGACAACGCAGATCATCGTCGCCGGATTGATTTTGGTCGCGGCCGGCGCCGCACTCTTGGTATTGCAGAGCTTGGCGATCACCATCGTCCAACTCCAGACGCCAGACCGTGTGCGCGGGCGCGTGATGAGCCTCTACAGCATGTTGCATGCCGGCGCCGATACGATGGGCAATGTCGCTGTGGGCGGCGCGGCGACCTACCTGGGGTTACCCTGGGCGCTCTGCGTGGGTGGTGTGGCCGCCGCGCTCTATGCCCTTGGTCTGCGCGCCGTTTTGCCGTCGGTGCATAAGTTGGATTGATCTTGCTTATTATTTTACTTAGGACTTACGCAGGCTGAGCTTGTCGAAGCCGGCTTCGACAAGCTCAGCCTGCGTAAAACAGTCATTTTGCGTAAGTCCTATTACCATTCTATTCAGCCCGAGGAAACATGACCTTCTTGCCCCGCCATTTAGCCCCGGTTGCCACCCCGCTGCCCCTGGCATCTTTGCTAGGTGGATTGGGCGCGCCGGCCCAGACGACCGAGCAGTTCGGGGCGGCATTGGCGCGCTATCTGGCGATGCCGGCCACATTTCTCGCTTCGTCGGGGCGGACGGCTTTCTATTTGTTGTTGAAAAGTTTGCAAGCCCAACAGCCAGATCGGCATAGTGTCGTGTTGCCGGCCTATACTTGTCCATCGCTGGCCAAGGTTGTGCTGGACGCCGGGTTGCAGCCCTCCCTGGTCGATATTGTGCCAGCGACCTTTGCTTATCATCTAGACGAATTGGCGACGCACCTAAACGAGCAAACCCTGGCGGTAGTGCTGGTCCACCCGTTTGGCATTCCGCAAACGGTGGCGCCGGTGCAAGCCTTGGCCCACGGCGTGGGCGCCGTGTTGATCGAAGACGCGGCGCAGTCACTGGGGGCTAGCTTGGATGGGCGACCGGTGGGCACGCACGGTGATTATGGCCTTTTTAGTCTGGGGCCAGGTAAACCGCTCTCGACCGGGGGGGGTGGCTTTGTTTGTGCGCGTGATGCAGAACAGACACGCCACCTTGCCGCCGCCTGGCAAATGCTACCACCAGTGCGACCGGGGGCGGCGAGCCTAGCGCTGACGCGTCTCGCCCTCTTTACCCTGGCTTTTCAACCGCCGGCCTGGTGGTTGGCGACGCGGGCGGGTGCCCAGCGGGTGGGGGAACAGGAAGCCAGTTGGGGCTTTGAGCTAACCGATCTGACGCCCGCCCAGGCCGCGGTGGGGTTGGCCCAGTTACCGCAGTTGGATGTTTATACCCGCCAGCGCCAGGTGCAGGCCACACAGATAATCGAGCGCTTGCAAGCGCTCGATTGTGTCCAGCTTCCCTGCCCCGTGCCCGGTGCTATGCCGATCTA
>JBBRVA010000909.1:0-3338 GCA_038247295.1 Caldilineales bacterium
AGGATGCTGAACCCGATCAACCAGGGGCGCAGCGCATGCGGTGCGTCGCCCGCGCCTAACCATGTCAGCAGCGGCTGTGGATCCCAACGCGTCGCGTGCGGGATGGAAATGCGCGCGTTAAGCGACAACTTGTCACGCAGCAGCGGCAGCGCAATCAATTCTTGGACGAGCGGCTGGCGTTGTTGAATCTTGGCCAGATCGGGAACCGGTGTGGTCAGCCATGCATAGAGCCGCCGGCTGCCGGCCACCGAGACCGCGCTATCCATTACGCGGTGCAATGAATAAGCACCGGCCAGGTCCAGATCGGCAGCGAACGGATGGTCCGGGTCAAGCTCGACTGGCAACGCCGGCGGCATCTGTGCCCAATCCAACTGGGCGCGAGCGATTTGCGCCTGTTTGATCGCTTGCCAGGCGCTAAAGCGCTCAATCGTCTGTTCGATCTGGCGATGGCGATAGACCACGGCGCCAAAGACCAGGATCGATAAGGCTAAGACGCTCCAGAAAAGCCACAAATTGGTCAGAAAGAGCACGCCGGCGCTGAGCACGACGCCGCCGAGAAAAGTCAACAAGCGTAGCCAAGCAAAACGGCTGCTGATCTGCTGCAAGATCACCAACCGGCTCGCCATGCGCGCAACCTGTTTTTGCAAAAGACGGACCCGTTTTTCTTTTCGATCACGAGGGGAGGAGGGGGCGTTGTTCACGAGTCCGACTCACCCATCCGAATGCGCCGCAACAATTCTTCGTTGTTTTGCGTCTGCCCAATCAACTTTAATAATCCATTGATGGCCTGTTTAGATTTACCGCTCGCCAACCAACGGCGCAGCTTGGAGAGGCGGCCAATTTCGTCGGCACTGTAGAGTAATTCTTCATTACGCGTGCTGCTGGCATTGATATTAATCGCCGGAAAGATGCGCGCTTCCGACAGTTCGCGGTCGAGCACCAGTTCGCTGTTGCCCGTCCCCTTGAACTCCTGGAAGATCAGATCATCCATGCGCGAATTAGTCTCGATCAGCGCGGTGGCAATGATCGTAATCGAGCCGCCGTTTTCGATGTTACGCGCTTGGCCAAAGAATTTGCGCGGGATCTCCAGCGCGCCTGCATCCACACCGCCAGACATGGTGCGCCGTGTACCCGTGCCATGCAGATTGAAGGCACGCGCCATGCGCGTCAAGCTGTCGACTAGTACAACGACATGATGGCCGCATTCGAGTTCGGCGCGCATGTGGGCCATTGTCAACTCGGTCAGCGCGATGTGTTCGTGTAAGCCCTGGTCATTGGAGCTAGCAAAGATCTCGGCCTGCACTGTGCGCCGAAAGTGGGTTACTTCTTCCGGACGCTCGTCGATCAGCAGCATAATGATGCGTGTCTCTGGCTCACTGGTGTGGATGGCGCGTGCGATCTGTTCGAGCAGAATCGTTTTGCCGCTCTTGGGCGGCGATACGATTAGTCCCCGCGTCCCTTTGCCGATTGGTGCGATCAGATCCATCACGCGCATACTGGCGTCGCCGGTAATCGATAAGTTAAAGCGCTCGCGTGGGCTAATCGCCACCAAGCGCGCAAATGGTGTGCGCTGGCGATAGGCATCCGGCGTCAGCCCACAGATCGTCGTCACCGTGGCCAGTTCGTTGCCCTGGCGGCCGCGTTGGACCGTCCCGATCACCGTCGCCCCTTCTGCAATGCCATATTGCTGAATTATTTTGGCCGGCACGCTGACATCATCTGGCATCGGTTGCAACGAAACCGTAGGATCGCGCAGAACACCCCCATTTCGGCCCGTCATCTGCAAGATGCCTGTGACTTGGCTACCCATGACTGTGACCGGCATACTTTCTGGTCGCGGGTCTTGCTCGTTCGTCCGGCGCCGCCTATTATTATTTGTCTTGGGACGAGCGCTTTGGGCCGTTGGTCGTTTTACATTAGATGTAGAACGTTGGGTCAGATTTCTTGGTTGCGCGTCACTTGGCTTTTGTTCTGTGCTCTTTGGCGTCGCTTTGTCGCCACTCGGTGCTCGGCGTCGATTCGCTGGCGCCGGCGTTGTGTCGCTGACCGGCGGGGTCGCTTTGCGCCTGCTGCGCGGGCGGGCTTCGTTGCCTGGCTTTGGTTTTGGTTCGTTAGCGCTGGGCGCCGTTTGTTGATCGGTCATGGTTTGCCTATCTGGCTCAGCCGGTGCAGCAACATGCAATATGCCTTTTGCCCCTTTTCAAAATTATGCAAACGAAAGAACTCATTCGGCGAATGTTGGCGCTCATCGGGTAGGGCAAAGCCAAAGTTGACGGTATAGACGCCCAACATCGTGTGGAAGAGCGCGCAGAAGGGAATACTGCCCCCCGAACGTGCATAATACGGTTCCTTGCCATAGAGCTCCAAATGCACATCGCGTGCGGCATCGTTGCCTGGATGATCGGCCGGCATCAGGTAGGGTTTGGAAGCACTGGCTTCGACGTCGACAGTGATTTGCACACCGGCGGGCGTATGTTTGGCAATATGCGCTTGGAGTCGTTCGATCACCTGGGCAGGATCCTGATCGGCCACCAGCCGGCAAGTGATCTTGGCGTGTGCTGTGCTCGGAATCACAGTTTTGGTGCCTTTGCCCTGGAAGCCACCCCAAATGCCGTTGAGTTCTAAAGTAGGGCGTGCCCAAGTGCGTTCGCGCGTGGAGTAGCCCGGTTCGCCAAAAAGGGCCGAGAGCCCGAGTTGCGCCCTGTATTCTTCCTCCTTGTATGGAATGGCCGCAATCTGTTCGCGTTCCTCTTCTGTAAGGGCGCGCACTTGATCATAAAAGCCTTCGACCGCAATTTTGCCATCCGGGTTGCGCATCGAATCGAGCAGGCGGACCAGCGCGTGAATCGGATTTTGGATCGCACCCCCGGCCATCCCGGAATGGACATCGCGGTTGGGCCCCGTCACGTTGATCTGCATGGCACAGAGCCCGCGCAGAGCTACGGCCAGCTCGGGTTGCGTGTCGCTCCACTGGCCACCGTCGGCGCTGAGCACCATATCGCATATGAATTTATCTTGGTTGGCGGCGACAAAAGGCGGCAGGGTCGGGCTGCCGATCTCTTCTTGGCCTTCGATAAAGAATTTGATGTTAACCGGTAACTCGCCCTCACTCTGGAGCAGTGCTTCGACAGCTAGAATTGGCACCAGCATATTGCCTTTGTCGTCGTTCGAGCCGCGCGCATAGACGCGTCCGTCTTTGATTACCGGTTCAAAAGGTGGGCTGTCCCACAGATCCACTGGATCGACGGGTTGCACATCGAAGTGACCGTAGATCAGCACAGTTGGCTTGCCGGGCGCATGCAGCCAGTCACCGTAGACAACCGGGTGGCCAGGAAAGC
>JBBRVA010000910.1:0-3335 GCA_038247295.1 Caldilineales bacterium
CCCGATGCTGGCTGCGCTGTTCCTCCAGATACCGGATGATCTCCTCGCGCGGCCAGGCGGTATCCAGGTCAAGGGGTTGCGGGGACGAAAATTGGGTGTGGCCATCCCGCCGGGGCAGGCGGGGTTCCAGGCGGGCGAAAGCCACCAGTTGCTGAACCACATCGCGCGACTTGCTGCACTGGCAGTCCAGCGCCTGGGCCAACCGTTCGATATCCTCCGGCTTGGAGATGTCCACGTGGCCCTTCTTGAAGAAGTCGTCGAACTTGTTGAGCAGCAGTCGTCCCTCCATCAGTTCCGGATAGAATTCGTCCTCGTCGATTTCGGCCAGCAGCTTGTCGCGGGTGGCGTCGCTGACCTTGAAGGCGCTGTTGTGTTCGTAGGCATAGACCCGTTCGGCCGAGATGTAGCGGGCCTTGCCGTGAAAATCGTAGCGCACCTGAAAGCATTTCTGCAGGGGGCTGCTGTCGCGCAGGAAATTGGCCATGATCTCCATGGTGATATCCGTGCTCAGGTAGCGGCGCAGGGATCCGGAAAACTGATCGTAAGCCACGGGGTCCATGGTGGCTTCTGGGTAGACGCAGTGCACATAGCCGGTGTGGTGGGCCACCACCGTAACCTGCTCGTGGCGCAGGGCGCGCGCCGCCTTGGCCGACTGCTCGGTCCCGTTGAACCACATGTTTTTGGTCACGATGCGCCGGTTGTTGGTGACCACGCCGTCGCCCAGGTCGATGAAGTTCTGGGAGTGCAGTGGGGTGGCCATCAGGTAGATGTCGCGCAGCGGGATGCCGCACACCACGAACAGGGCGGCTGCGTAAAGGGTGGACAGGGACACGCATTCGCCGGCTCCGCGCACAAAGCCGGGTTTATGGCGGAAGGCGTCCATGGCCTCCACCGTTTCCGTCTTCCAGTAGGGGATGGCATCGGTGGTGTATTTATCCAGGCCGAAGTGGCGGCGGATGTCCAAGGTGAAATAATACTGGTCTCCCTCGTAGCCGAAGAGGGCGTTGCTCTGGCTGATGGTGGCTCCACCAAAGCTCGCCTTTTGGAGCAACTTGCATATCCATCCAAGCCGCTCCTGGATCGCCGTTGGCCTTTGCCTTAACGTCGAAACTAATTTTTGCGCGAAATAGGCGATTCATCTGCTCACGCAATCGACGAATAGTTCCCCAGCGACCGCCGGTCGGCGTCAAACCTAACTCGCGCATAAAAGATGCGAGGCTGTCACCTAATTCAAGCCGACGTGACTTGGTTTTTACCGCTTCTGTAGTGATCCAAAACAGCAGCAATCGTGGAATTGTGCCATACGGTATCCCTACGCAATGCGGTTTATTAGTCTTGGGGTCTATCTCCCAATCCGGTTTAATTGTAAGTGTCAATCGGCCATTAGTCCGGCCCCAAATTGGAATTTCTCCTGGATCGCTATGCGGCAGGGTTGCTTGTACTAACGCGCGAGCTATAAACGCCATTTCTGTTGCATTTGGCTCCATAGTAATATTAGTGGCTGCGTCTAAAATCCGCTTCATGCTCGGCGTGATAGTCACTTCACTTTCTGTTTCTGCGCGTCGGTTGGTCATGCAATTGGTTTCTGATCGCGTTTCACGAACAAATCATTCAAAGCTTCGGAAAGCAGGGCCTGAATTGAACTATCGTTATCCATTGCCAGTATTTTCAGTTGGCGAATAACAGCCGGATCAAAATGTCCTGCAACTACCTTCTTGCCGACACGACTAGGCGGCTTGCGCTTCAAGGAAGGCGAGGTAGTTTCATCGGACTTTTCTAGTGTGGTAACAGTCTGTCTTTTACCGCTAGCTTCGTGCAACGCGACGGCAAGATTGGCTTTTCTAATCATCTTTGAACATTCCTACTTGTTTACATGCCCACATGTAAAGTTGTTGCATTTCATCTGCTCCTTTCCCTGTCGGCTCATATTCCTGAGCCGTTTGACCAATGGTTAGGGCGTGTATAAAAGCGGCACGTTGGCCGATTTGCACAGGGGCAACATCTACACCATAACTTCTCACGGCTGCCGCTGCTTCATCGGCTAGAGTGCCACGCGGGGGAACGGAATTAAGCACTACAGCAACTGGTTTACCGGCAATTTTAGCAAGATCAATTGTGTTGCTGATGGCGCGAAGATCCAGGATAGCGGGACGACATGGTATCAATATCAGGTCGGCTGCACGGGCTGCAGCCAATGCTGCGCTTTCTGAATGAGGGGCCGTGTCGATGATGCAGATTTTAACTCCCCCCTTCTCAGCAGCTTCCAGAACGGCAGCAAGCCGAGCGGATTGTGCTGATACAACCGCTGGGGCATCGTTTGGGCGACTATCTTTCCAGTTTGTTGCGCTCGCTTGTGGATCAAGGTCAATGATAACTGCTGTGCTATTAGATCGTTCGGCGGCAACGGCTAAATGCAAAGCCAAGGTCGTTTTTCCTGCCCCACCCTTCTGCGACATAATAGTGATTATTTTCATGTACACAGTTTTACAAGTAAAATTTATTACATGTCAACACAATAAAATTTAATTATGCATACATGTTAAATAGTAAACACGTTTTGGGGCTTGACAAGCAATGGAATGAAAAGTTACTCAAAATCAATACATTCTAGTCAACAGGGGAAAAATTGACTGTCGAGGCATTGAGCAAAAGTAAAAGGACATTGCTTTGGAAAGTTATTTTCTTCTATGCCTGTATCTCTGACTGTAATGAGAATAGCTTGTTCATAGGCATGATTAAGCTTCGCTTCTACCTCATGGTTAAGGCTTGGGCTGTCTTCAAGTAGATCACAAATCCTGATACGTTGTTCCTTGATCGTATATTTCCAGCTATTCCCGCGTAGCCCAGGCTGAAATTTCCACTTTAAGAGATGAGAAATCAAAACAGCAAGGCGGTTGATAAGCTCTCTTTTTTCACTTTTACCCATGCTTTCAAGCTCCTCCGCAATATGCTCGGCGTCAATCTCAGAAAGCCGACCTTGTCGAATGAGATTTGTATTGTGTACAATCCAAGAGTAAAAGTCGCGAGCATACTCGTTAGATAAGTTTGTAGACATAAAAATTCCTTACCATGATCTCTAAGGCTATTTAGAAATAAATTCTTTAGCGCCATTTTGGGTTTTGGGTAGAATATTTTGTCAACCCAAATAATCCTTTTAAGTTCAATAATAACATATTATTAAACTGGAACAATATAAATTTGGGATTCTGCAACACGACCCGTGTAAAATACGCCTCTTTAAATTCTATTCAGGAAAAAATTTTTCATCTGTAATTTGACTAAAAGTATAAGGGCATTCTGATGGAAGTAATTTCATATCTATTGGTGTTTCTTTC
>JBBRVA010000911.1:0-3330 GCA_038247295.1 Caldilineales bacterium
CTTACCAATTACCATTTATTACCGCGGTGGGTGCATTGGCATTACGACGTGCAAAAATTCTTCCTCGCCCATGCCTACGGGGCGAATCATGCCGGGACGTGTGGATTGGGTGGTTTCGAGCACAACCTGGGGCTGATCGATCTGGCTGAGCACGGCAATCAGGAAGCGGGCGTCGAAGGCGATCTCTAGTGGATCCCCTTCGACCATTGCATCAACTTCATTGACATTGTCGCCCATCTCTGTGCTGGCAGCCGTCAGGCGCACCTGGCCTGTCGTCTCGCCACTGGGCGGCACAATCGCCAAGCGAATAATATTGGCGTTATCGCGGGCAAATAAAAATGCTACGCGTACACCTTTGAGTAGTGCTGCTGTGTCGACGACGGTGCGCGTGTTGCGGCTCTTGGGGATGATGGCTCGATAATCAGGGAAACGGGCATCGATCAATTCGCTGACCAATTCGACACGGTGGAAACCCCCTTTTGCTTCCTCGCCTTTGCCCCACAGTTGAAAGAGGATTTGGTTGCGGGCCTGGGTCACAATGACCTGGACTGGGCGATTCTCGTCGGCGTCGGCGCTGATGCGCGCCAGTTCGCCCAGACTTTTGGCGGGCACAATTACGGTTAAAGGCCCACCAGGCGTGTTTTCGATCATGCCCTGGCTCATTTGCACACTGCGCACGCTAAGGCGATAGCCATCCGTGGCGGCCATGGATAGACGATCACCTTTGAAGCTGACTTCAACCCCGGTCAGCGTGGGCTTGCTTTCATCGCTGGAAGCCGCAAAGATCACCTGATCGATCATCTTACGCAAGCCGGTCGCGGGCAACTCAATCCGCACACCATCGCGCACTTCTACCATCCCGGCGCTCTCTTCTCCGCTGCTCTTGGACGGATCGCCGGCGGTTGGGATGAGGGGGAATTCGTAGGCGTCGATACCTTTCATATTGGCATCGTAGCGGGCACAGGTAAGATGTAAGGTTTGGGTGCGGACGGCCAATTCCATGTCGATCCGTTCTGGCGGCAGGCTATTGACAAATTCGCTCAACAAGCGCGCGGGCACGGTAATCGCGCCCTCGTCCTCCACCTTGGCCCCGATCCAGCAATTGATCCCGATTTCGCGGTTCGTGGCGGCCAGCCGCAATTGGTTATCCTTCGCTTCCAACAAAATATTGCCCAACACCGGCATTGTGCTGCGCGAGGAGACCGCACGGCTGACGACGGACAGACCCTTGGCTAGATTTTCTTGCAGACAACTGACCCGCACGGGAACCTCCCTCTTCATGGCTGCTAAAATTCGACTCCTGGAAGTATAGCATACCCCCAGCGAATTGTGAATTGTTCATACACAATGGTTAATGGTTAACGCAAGCTGGATTGAGACGATTTATTGGACTGTAGCTAGCTTAAACGATGGTGCGCGACTTATTACCTTGCCTTGGTGTTATCATTCGTGCAGATCTGATCGATTCGACGGGCGGTGCCCTGTATGTCCTGACAATTGCACAGTGATCATTTTTAAGCTATAATTGCTGCGCCTGTCGATCTGGTCGCGCCCAACCGGCCAAAGCGTACTGCCTGTATATGGCCGTTGACATGGGCCAAGTGCAAATGATTATCATTGAATCAGATTAATAAACCACCGACAGGATGAGGATAAACAAGTGGCGTTTGAAAGACAAATCCGGGTAGACGCCCCAGAGTTTGATCATACGGAATCTGCCTGGCGTGTGCTTGATGACCAAGCCACACCCGTTGTGGGGGATGACACGGTCGCTGAACAGGAAGCGCCGTTTAGCGATGAATCGTGGCTAGTGTTGCAGGCACGCCAAGAGCCGGCCGCCTTTGGTGTACTGTACGAGCGCTACATCGACCGGATCTATGCCTATATCTACCATCGGGTTGGCAATGTTCAGGATACGGAAGATTTAACCGCCCGTACTTTCTACCGAGCACTGGACAAGTTGGATACCTACGAAGATCGGGGATTGCCCTTTTCGGCCTGGCTTTTTCGCATCGCCCACAACCTGGTGGCGAATTGGCACCGCGATCGCGGCCGGCGTCGCTTTCTTTCGCTCGACAAGCTCTGGTCGCACGCCCGCGAGGGTGATACTCCAGAAGCGCAATTAGAGCAGGAAGAAAAGAGCGAGGCATTGTGGGCTGCGATTAACCGCCTTCCCAAAGAACGCAAGGATCTATTGTTATACAAGTTTAGTAGCCGCCTCTCGAATCTGGAGATTGGCGAGATGATGGACAAGAGTGAGAGCGCGATCAAGTCGCTCTATTTCCGCACGCTGGCAACCCTGCGCAAAGACTTGGAATCCAAGGGCTGGGGTGCATGGATGTTTGGCTCGGAGTCGGCTGATCCAGAGGAAGGGGAGCAAGATGCGATTGTTTGAGTATCTGCCATGGCAAGGGCTGAAATCGGAAGCCGCTGATGCGCTTGGTGCCAGCCAAGTTGATCTGGGCAATGGCCGGTTTCTAAAGGCCGAGGATGTGCTCGACGGGCATTTTCATCGCCTTGCTACGGCGACTGTACCCGTACAGGTGCGCAGCGATCTAACCGCAGCCATTACTGTGTTGGCCCCTGGACTAACACCCTTGACCGATCTGGCAGAAGAAGTCGCGCAAGCGGTGCCGCTGGTGCAACCCGCGCCGCATTTCCGCCATCATCTACACAAAGCATTGGAGCAGACCCATCGACAACAGACAGCTCAGCGCATCTTGGGCACGCGGCCACCGGCTGTTTCCCAAACTACGCCGTGGCCTATGTTTGTGCTATTCGTGCTGACCGCGGTTGCCCTGCTTGGCTTCATAGGTTACCGTCAGCAACGACGACGCGCCAGCGTTGTATCCTAGAAGATAAACGAACGACAAAGGACCAATGACGAAGATCTATTATTGTTGGTCCTTTGTCGTTCGTCTATTACATCATTGTTCGGTTATGCAGCAAATCGACATACTTCTCCGTCGATGACTTTTCTTCCACTGTACTCTCTTCACCATCGCCATTGCCGCGCCGTGCGGATCCACTTTGCAAGCGCGTCGGCCCAATCCCCGGTACATCCACCATCGCTTGCGCATCACTTTGCGCCAATTTTAAGACGCCTTCGGCTAGTGCGGCGCCAGCTGCTTCACGTTGCCGCAGCGCACTGTTGCCCAGCAGATTCTTTAACTGAGTAATGATGCCCAGGATATCGTGGACCGGTTTGGCTAAGGCCCCGATCACAAAACCGGTGATCAGTACATCCCAGGCAATCGGGATCCCGACGATGAAATTCGGCACCAGCGGTTGGATGTATTCAAAAAAACGCATGCCCGTGTAATTGGTAAC
>JBBRVA010000912.1:0-3322 GCA_038247295.1 Caldilineales bacterium
GATCTGGCTGTTCCTGGTGCCGCTCTACTTTATGTGGAACCGGCTGGGGTTGATCAATACGCTGCCGGGCGTAATCTTGATCTATATCGCGCTCAACGCGCCGCTGGCGATCTTCTTGCTGCGTTCCTTTATGGTGCAATTACCGCGCGACTTTGAGGACGCGGCGCGCGTAGATGGGGCCACTGAAATGCAAGTGCTGATGAGCGTGGTCTTGCCGCTGTCATGGCCGGGATTCTTGACCGTTGGGCTAGTGGTAGCGCTAGGCGTCTGGAGCGAGTTCCAGATTGCGCTGATCTTCATCCAAGACCCGAACCTCTTCCCGGTGACGACGAGTTTCTGGGCGTTCACACGGCGTTTCAGCCGCGACTGGGCGCTGACAAGTGCGGCCGCAGTCATGATGATTGCGCCGCTGCTGGCAATCTTCCTGACGTTGCAGCGGCAGTTTATCGACGGCCTAACCCAGGGCGGCGTTAAGACATAGAACAGGGATTGGAGATTACTGCCAATCTCCAATCTCCACTACCCAATATCCAGTACCTTCCACAAGGATCACCCATGCCACTCCCACACGACTACACCGAACGCGTCTATGCCGGCGTCCTCGGCAAAATTATTGGCGTCTACTTGGGGCGTCCGTTTGAGCAATGGTCCTACGAACGCATCATGCGCGAGTTGGGCGAGATCAACTATTATGTGCACGAAAAGCTCAATGTGCCGCTGATCGTCACCGATGACGATATTTCCGGCACCTTTACTTTTCTGCGCGCCCTGCCCGATTATGGCAACAGTCGCGCGCTAACACCGGCCCAAATCGGGCAATCCTGGCTCAACTATATTATCGAACGGCGCACGATTTTGTGGTGGGGTGGCATGGGCAATTCGACCGAACACACGGCCTATCTGCGTCTCAAACATGGCATTCCCGCCCCGCAAAGCGGTTCGATTGCGCAAAATGGCAAGGTCGTGGCCGAGCAGATCGGTTCGCAAATCTTCATCGATGGCTGGGCGATGGTCGCCCCTGGCGACCCAGAACTAGCCGTCGATCTGGCCCGCCGCGCGGCCAGCGTCAGCCACGACGGCGAAGCGATCTACGGGGCGCAGGTGGTGGCGGCGATGGAGGCGCAAGCCTTTGTCGAAGCGGATCTCAATCAGTTGCTCGATACGGCCGTTTCGTTTATTCCAAAGGCCTCGGTCATCTACCACCTGATCGACGACATCCGCAACTGGCACGCCGGCGAAAAGGATTGGCGCAAGACGCGCGCACAAATCGCCGAAAAGTATGGCTACGACAAATTTGGCGGCAACTGCCACATGGTGCCCAACCACGCCCTGATCATCCATGCCTTGCTGCATGGGGAAGATGACTTCCAGAAATCGCTGATGATCGTCAACACATCTGGCTGGGATACCGACTGCAACTCGGGCAACGTGGGCTGTCTACTGGGCATCAAGAATGGCCTGGTCGGCATCGACAACAGCGGTCCAGATTGGCGCGGTCCTGTGGCGGATCGGCTCTATCTCTCCACGGCAGAAGGCGGCCGTGGCATCAGTGACGCTGTCACCGAGACGATCCACGTCGTTAATATGGGTCGTGCATTGGCCGGCGAAACGCCGCTTGCCCCTAAAGCGGGCGCCCGCTATCATTTTGAACTGCCCGGTTCGGTGCAGGGTTTTATGCCAGAAGAGAGCAGCGAAGTAAAAGGCGTAGTCAGCATAGAAAATGTGGCCAGCCAAACCCAGACGGGACAGCGCAGCCTGGCGCTCCACTATCGTGGCGTTGCGCCAGGGCGGGCGGCACGCGTGGCAACCCCCACGTTTACCCCATCCAAACAGGTAGCCGACTATTTTAGCAAACGCGGCTATGCCCTGTTTGCCTCACCCAAACTTTATCCTGGCCAAATCGTACGCGCCGTTGTGACAGCGGATACACAAAATGGTCAGCCCATTCTGTGCAACCTCTACATCCGCAGCTATGGCGCCGGTGACGAATTGGTATTCACGCGCAGTCCCCAGGTAACGCTATCGGCTGGGGCTACGCACATATTTGACTGGAAAATCGAAGGCAGCGGCAGCGCTCCAATTGCCGAGATTGGCGTCGAGATCAGCCATGCGCAGCGCGCGGATGGCACGCTCTATCTGGATTATCTAACTTGGGACGGCACGCCACAGGTAACCTTTGAACGGCCAACGCACAAAAGTGAAATGTGGCGGATGGCCTGGGTGGATGCCGTCGATCAGTACAACCATTGGTGGCCAGAGGCCTTCCGCCTGGCACAAAATGAGGGGCGCGGGCTGCTGATCCAGGGGACGCGCGAGTGGACCGATTATACCGTGCGCGCCGCCATTACACCGCACATGGCAAAGGCCTGTGGCATTGCGGCACGTGTGCAAGGCATGCGCCGCTTTTACGCGCTGCTCCTATACGATGATGGCAAAGTGCGCTTGATCAAAGCCCTGGATGGCGATACCGTATTGGGCGAAAGCGATTTCGCCTGGCAATTTGGCGAAACACATGATCTTCAAATCCAAGTTACCGGCAACCGGATCCGGGCCAGTGTTGATGGGACGCAACTGTTCGACGTGGAAGACGCGCAGCATCCGCTCGACGGCGGCAGCATTGCGTTGGTCTGTGAAGAAGGGCGCATGGCAACCGATGCGGTAACGGTAGGCGTGGTCTAAAAAGAACAGTCATAAACACTGCATTATTCATTTGGTTTTGGGCAGCAAGAGATTGCGGATTCTTGCTACATCAATCTCAGAATCAGCCTGGGATGCTAGAGCAAGACTGGCACGGACAGATTTCTCGGTGAGCGCCTGTACAATACGCCCTGGCATGCCCGTCAAATCAATGTGCATCAACAAGTAATCGGCGACTGCGGCGTTACTCAAAAGTAGCGCGGCCAATTTTGCTTCAACCCTTGCCAAATCAGTTGCGCTTAAACGTCCTACCGTGTGCCGAACTAAGCTTTGTTCGAGCGTCAGAAGGCGACCACGCACAAGTGAAGGATAACGCAAGCCGGCCTTGTTCCACTCAACGAGTATGTGATCGTAGACAGTGGCCTTACCTATTTGTGTGCTAATTCCAGCAGCAACTACGTCGGGCCGAGCATAGTTATACGCATCACTACTGACAATCACAGCCGGACGCACTTTGCCACCAGTGAGGTCACTGTAATCGTAAGGAACAGCAATGACATCACCGCGTCGATACGCCATTGTTAACCTCGGCTGCCATCCAGTCTTCTGGCGTATCTTCCCAATCTTCGTGCATACTTGCGACCGAGAACCAGTAATCGTTCAAAGGCGTCTCTTCAAGTTCGAA
>JBBRVA010000913.1:0-3319 GCA_038247295.1 Caldilineales bacterium
ATATGCAGTAACGATCAAGCATGAATTTTACCACCGGGACCATGTGCATTTAAATCCGCGTTTATCCGCGTTCATCCGCGTCCAAATCTAGCAGGACTGGCTACCGAAGTTCCATGCCTCAGTTTGCATAATGGCTAACCGCCCGATACAATGAATTCTTCAAGGGCAAACCCACCGGTACAGCCTTTGCGCACTTTGCGTCCTTTGCGGTAAAAAATGATGTGCTTGCTCTCCCTTCACCCATAATCCAATCATATAGATAAACATCGATTTTATCTGTGTTTATCTGTGCAATCCGTGTCCAAATATCATTCGAGCCAAGATCGGAAACCATTCCCTATGTCCACTGCAACCCAACACCCTAAAGTCGTCGTGATTGGCGCCGGCAGCCTCTTTTTTGGCCGCCAAGCGATTTGGCAGATGGTTCATTCGCCGCATCTCAACGGGGGTACCCTAGCCCTAGTCGACACCGATCCCCACCGTCTGGATCAAATGGCGACACTTGCCCATCAGGTGGTGGCCGAAACGGGGGTGAGCCTGCGGATTGAAGCAGCCAGCAATTGGAAAGATGTGCTGCCGGGTGCAGACTTTGTGGTGCTCAGCTTTGCCAACCAAACCGTCAAGTATCGCGGCATAGACTGTGCCATTTCCGAAAAATATGGCATCCGTATGTGCTCTGGCGACACGATTGGGCCGGGCGGCATCTTCCGCGCCATGCGCGAATTCCCGCAGATCTTGCAGTGTGCGCGTGATATTACCGAGCTCTGTCCCGACGCCTGGGTGATCAACTATATCAACCCATCGACGGTGCATGGCATTGGCCTCAAGCGTTACGCCCCGCACCTGAAGAGCTTTGCCCTGTGCGACAGTTTACACATGCCGCACGTCAAACAACGCTATGCGCTGCGTGCCGGCATCGTCGACAGTCCGCTCGACTATACACCGGAAATTGAGCAACAATTTGACATGCGTATCGCCGGCGTCAACCACTTCACGTGGATGCTCAAGGCCGAATTTGCAGGCAAAGATGTGATGCCGGCCATCGCGGCCTCGATCCAGCGCGCGGCGGCGACCGAAGATACGGGCGGCGACCGCGGCTCGAAAGCCATCTTCAACAACACGATTGCCTATACGCTCTACGAAACCTTTGGCTATGTGCCCGTCTGCGTGGCGCACACCAAGGAATATGTGAACTTTTGGCAAGGCTTGGGCAAATCGCCCGAACCGATCCCGCCGCTGGCGATCTGGGAGACCGAAGAGCGCTACGACCGCCACGAACAGATGTGGCGTCAAGTGGGCAGTTTTGTCGACGGCGAGACACCGATTAGCCGCTACATGGCGACCTTTGGCCCCGACCACGCCACCGATATTATCGAGAACATGGTCGGCAACTTGGGCAAACCCTTCTACGTCAATACCTTCAACCGCGGCGCGGTGACCAACATGGCCGACGACGCCTTTTTAGAATTGCTCTGTGATGTGGATATGCAGGGGCCGCGCCCGCGCCCGGTTGGTGCGATGCCACGGGGCCTGCGCGGGATGCAAGAGATTGTGCTCGACACCCACGAGTTGACCGCCGCAGCCGTCGCCACCTGTGATCGCACCTTGCTGCGGCGGGCTATGCTCACCGACCCGCTCGTCAACTCGATTGCCGACGCCGACGCCATCATTCGTGAACTGCTCGAAATCGAGCGCGACGCGTTGCCGGGTTGTTGGTTTGAATAGACGGGAAACAGGAAACGGGAAACGGGATGCAGTTGTATCCCGTATCCCGTTTCCTACAAAAAGATATGCGCGCTCAAAAAGCCGAGAAAGCCCAGCGAAGTCAAGCGATGGATCAGCGTGATGCGGTGGTAATTGGCCAGGATGCGGGTTGGATCGAAGACCAATGCCCACTGGATAATGGCGGCCAATAAAACACCGTAAAAGAGCGCTACAACCAGCGCGTTGAGCGGGCCTAATAATTGGTTGATCACAAAGATAAGCACCACCGAGGCCAAGCCCTGTACAATCACGGCAAAGAGAAAGACCCGCCGCGGTCCGACCCAAGCGGCAAAGGTCAGATCCCCGCGCGCCAAATCTTCCTCGATCTGATAGATCTGGGTCAACGGATAGAAACCAATCGTGATCAACGTCACCGCGCCGATACCCAGCCAGGCGATGGTTGGCAACGCCGTCCAGTCGGGATTGACCGTCACCCAGCCCGCCAGTGCGGCCAACAAACCTTGTCCCGCACCCACGGTCAGCAGACCAATTAAGGGCCGACTTTTAAGCCGAGTAGGGGGATAAGAATAGGCCGCGAACAGAAAAAAGATCAGCAAATAAATGATCGCAAACGGCAGGTTGACCATAAAGGCTAGCACTGCGCCGATCGCTTGTAGCACCAGCGAAAAGGGTAGCATAACCTCCAGCACAGGTGGCGGTTGGACGAGGCCACCCACGGGCCCTTCATCGCGGTCATAATACGAGTTGTAGGCCGTGGTGCCACCATACAAAAAGAGATGAAAGGCCAGGAAAGCGATCCAAAATTTCAGATCGGGTTGCCCGCCGGCCAGAAAATAGCCCCACAAAAAAATCGGCGCCAGCAGGATCTGAAAATGTAGGCGCAGATGAATAAAGAGATTGCGTGCGGTTGCCCAAGCACTAGCTTTTTTGGGCGCGTCCAAAGATGCCAAATCTGCCAAGGGTGACCTCCGTTTGTACATGTTGAAATCCGGCGGTTTCTAAGGCAGCTTGCAGGCGCTGCGCCGAGAAGCGACGATGCAGCCAACTGTAAAAACGCCACAAGGTGAGCGATACAAGCAGTGGCAGTGAACCTTGCTCGATCAACCAACGCCAATCCACCGGCCCAACGTGGGGTTCGAGAAAGGCGAGTGAGCCACCTGGCCGCAACACACGGTAGGCTTCCTGCAACACACCTTTATAATTGGGCAATAAATAGAGAAAACTGTGACCTGTTACCACATCTACACTGCCATCGGCCAGCGGCAGGTGGAGAGCATCACCGCGCACCGGCGCCAACCGATCCAGCGCCCAGCCCGCCTGTATACGGTTGGCAGACGCCTTTTCCACCATCTGCTGAGCCAGGTCAAAAGCGATAAAACGCGCGGCCGGGACGCGTTCACCCATCGCCAATGCTGAATTACCTGGACCCGCGCCTAGATCTAACACTTGAATGGCGGCAGATGGAGAATTTTCGGCGAGCAAGCGTGCACAGTTTGCTTGCCAGATCGGGTTGTCGGTCATCCAGGCATAGGCCCAAGCCCCAAAATCAAAAATTAAGCCATTGTACAAAAGGTGACGCCCGACACGGCGCGCC
>JBBRVA010000914.1:0-3317 GCA_038247295.1 Caldilineales bacterium
CAACACCAAAGATGGTTTTTCCGATCTGATCATTGAAATCGCTTGTGCCTTACACAATTTTAGGGTTGATTGTCGTCATCCGCTCCCAGCTTTCAACCTGCTTGATTTGTGTACCTGATTCTTATTCCGAATAATGTCTATGATAAATGTGACCAGAGCGAATCGTTATCATATATGCCCTTGCTCAGTATAGTGATTCTAACACAATATTCTTATTATTTGAGTATAAGCCCCTTACGCTTATCTGTCAAAGCACAAAAAAAATTTATCGAGACGTCGCCAACTAGTAAACGATCAGCCCGCCTCGTCAGCCAAATTAACGACTTTTACATATGTCAGTTGTCCAGTACGTAACCTAATGCGCAAAAGGCATACTTTTTTTCGACTTGCGCCTGTTTTTTACACCATGCTATTATTTGGGCGTGCTTCCCACCTTTGCCCTTTTGAAACTCATTTGACGAGCACCTTCTTCTACGCTAAGATTGTAGCAGAAAAGCACCCCCCATGCCACTCAATTTCAGTGTAGTTTAAGCATAATCACAAAGGAAGTTGTGTTGTACTCCATAGTGCGCGGCCTGACCTGCGGCGCAGCCAAGGGCTAGAACAACGAAATTTCCTTGAAGCATCGACGAATCATCCTTATTGCGCACTCTCCACCAATCTAATGGTAGCACGTAGCCACTCATTGACTAAGGCTTGAATATCGGTTTGCTTTTTCTCTGCCAACTTGCTTAGAAAAGCAGCAACATCCGGCTCAAGATAGACCGGGAAGTTAAACACTGCTTCTGGCTGATAAAATTTGCCGCGGACACCTTTGGAAAAATCATATTCATTCTTCATGCGTGTTCACTCTGATATTGTATAATCTCAGGTGGTTCTGCTTTGCGTGCAGAAATGATCCTGATTTCACATTGATCGACGGCAACCTGGAGGAAGGTATGAATAACCACCCGCAGAACACCCCCACTGTCAATGCCAATGGTCGCCCAGCGCTCTTCTTCCTCGCTATGTTCTTCATCGTAGATTGACAACTGATTCGGATCGCGAAACACTGTCGCTGCACGCCGAAAGTCTACTTTATGCTTCTGAAGATTAGCTCTTTCTTTGGCTGGATCCCAATCGAAATTGTACTGCAATAGCTACCTCATTCGCTACAACCGAGTTGCCTTACTTTCCCATTATAGCAGAAAAGCCGGATACGTCATACCCGGTTTTATCTGGTGACCAGATATTTCAACCGTAAAGGAGCTCACGTTGCAAAATTCAACTTCAAAGCCATCCCGATACATCGTTCTTTAGTGCTAACAGTATTGATTGTGACGTTGACGCAAGCGTGGCTCACCGAGTTGAATCGCCCATTTTGAGTGTAAAAACCCCTTTTGACAGCCGATTTTTTTCATGTTATTATTACTGAATCGTATTACTGAATCGTATCAGTCAGCCGTTTTATTTTATTGCTCCTCAGCAACTCGTGACGGTAGATCAACTTCCACTCATGTACTTTGCTGTCACAAACCATTGTGGGTTGTGATGAAGGAAGCTCTCTAGATTCTGGCAGTTGATAGCTTGTATGCAAAAAAATACGAAACATCGAGTTACCATGAAGGCTGTCGCCAAGCAGGCGGGCGTTTCGCAGACGACAGTCTCTTATGTCATCAATGGTGTCACCAGTGCCAATATTCCTGAGGAAACGCGCCAGCGGGTGCGTGACGCGATTAAAGCGCTCGGCTATCACCCAAATGCGGCGGCGCGCAAAATGCGCACCAATCGTTCGCATCTAATTGGCTTTATCACGGATGAGATTGCCACCACGCCGTTTGCAGGGCAAATTTTCAAAGGCGCACAGGCGGCGGCATGGGCCAGCGGCAAATTGATCTTATTAAGCAACACAGACAACAACACCGATCTGGAACAAGCCGCGGTGGAGGCAATGTTAGAGCATCAGGTAGAGGGCATCATCTATGCGGCTATGTATCATCGCTTGGTTGATCCACCCAAAGCTTTGTATGAAGCGCGCGCTGTCTTATTGAACTGTTTTTGTGCCGATCGTTCGTTGCCTTCGGTAGTGTCCGATGAAGTAGGCGGCGGACGGATGGCAACCGAAGTGCTGTTGCGCAAAGGCCATCGCCGGATTGCCTTTGCCAATCACACGGCATCCGATCCGGGCGTGGTTGGCCGTTTAGAGGGCTACAAGCAGGCATTAGCGGCTTATGGTGTACCGTTTGACGAAGCGCTGGTTTGTGTCGATATTGGGCAAGCCGATGGCGGCTATCGCTGTGCGATGCGTCTCTTCCAACAACCCGAGCGACCGACCGCCCTCTTTTGTTACAATGACCGTATGGCGATGGGTGCTTACGACGCGCTGCGCAAGTTAAAGCTGTCCATTCCCGATGACGTGGCAGTAGTCGGCTTTGACAACCAGGAGATCATCGCGGCCCATTTGCACCCAAGCTTGACTACACTCGAACTCCCGCATTATGCACTGGGCAAATGGGCGGTTGAATATCTATTGGCGCATATCGGGGAAGAATATCCACTCGCGCCTGTCCAGCATATGATCGGCTGTCCACTGGTCGAGCGCGAGTCTGCTTGATCCAGCTTTACAGTATATGGAGGGAGTTTCTGCGATGACCATAAATCCTTATGGTATGACCCGCTTTACGAACAAAGTCGCCTTGATCACTGGTGGCGCTTCTGGGATTGGGCGGGCCACGGCGTTGCGTTTGGCGGCGGAAGGTGCACACGTCATTATTGTTGACAAAAATGGGTCGATGGGCCAGCAAACCGTCGTCCAAATCGAACAAGCTGGGGGTGGCGGGAACTTTATCGAAGTCGATTTGGCCGACGATGAAGCGGTTAAAGCCGCCGCTGCTGCGGTCGCCGAGCAATTTCCTGCGCTGCATATTCTGGTGAACAACGCGGCGGTGTTGCGCGTGGGTACGATTGAAGATGGGGCGTGGTTAGCCAACTGGGAAATCGAAACCAGGATCGGCTTGCGCGGCTGGGTGTTGATGACGCAGGTGCTGCTGCCCCTGTTGAAAAAAGAGGGCGGCGCGATTGTCAATCTCTCCTCCGAGGGAGGATTTCTCGGGCGGCCCCGGCAGGTGGTCTACGACGCGATCAAGGCGGCCCTGGTTTCGGTGACCAAGACCATGGCCCAGGAGTTTGTGGACTATGGCATTCGGGTTAATGCGGTCGCACCAGGGTGGATTGTAACCGAGATGCACTTTGGCAATGCGCCCGATCCAGCGGCGCGTAAGCGGGAGCTGGAATTGACGCCGATCACCTCTTGTATCATGAAACGGCGTGCCGGTCCA
>JBBRVA010000915.1:0-3316 GCA_038247295.1 Caldilineales bacterium
AACTGGCAGGTCGACAATACTGTACAGATCCTGCGGGGTTTTTATCCGATCATCAAGATATTCGATCAGGAAGATAATGCCCAAGGCCAACATGGCGCCAACAATCGCGGCCAATAGCGTGTTAGTCAAGGCGCGGGGCCGAATTGGCTGGGTCGGAATCTGCGCCGGTTCAACGACAACAATGCTGTCGCTGGATTGAACTTCGGTTAAGCGGATATTTTCGTAGCTCTGCAACAGGTTGGCGTAATTATTTTGGTATTGGGTCAGTGCATTGCGCAAGCGGCCTAGTTCGACCGCTTCCTCGGCTGTCGGCGCATTGTTAATCGCCTCGATCGCCACCTGGGTCACTTCAATCTCGTTGCTCAGTGTATCCAACTCGCGCTGTAAATTATTTTTCGATTCGGCAAAGCGTTCACTTTGTACACTCTTTAAATCTTCGATGAAGACACGCGGCAAGGCCTCCGCCACCGATGCGACGACTTCCGGTGATGTGCCTTCAATCGAAAGCTGGAGCAACTGCGTGTCGCGTACCGAAGTCACACTGATCTGCGTAATGGCACCTTGCAGCACGGCCGGTTCTACCTCAAACTCTTCGGCCACTTTGGCCAGAATCGGGCTGCGCTTCATCAACTCGGCATAGGTGCGGCCAATGCGTTCACTCAGCATCAGGTCTTGCATGTCGGCGCCAGTCGGGTTGCGCGCCTGGTTGATCAGCAGGGTGGTCGAGGCCTGATAGATCGGCGTTGTCACACTGCTGATGCCATAGGCAACCGCAGCGGCCACCAGCGTGCAAAGGATAACCAGCCAAGCCCAATGCCAGAGCAGGCGCGCATACACTTTTAGATCCAGCTCTGGTAAAAGGCTACGGGGAGAAATCAAATTTGGATTTTGCATGGTATCGTCCAATACTGATTAGGTAATTCTGATTTTGTAAAGCTTAAGGTTGCGCGGGCGGATGTGAGTAAGATGCAATAGTGCCGTTAGTATAACAGTATAATACAAATCGCTGCGAAATTACTTACAATGTGCTTACAAATAATCGGGCCGATCTGGGGCAAAAGGCGCCAAATTCGGGTAATAGCGGCTTTTGTGCGATGAAATTGGACGTGATTGTAAGGCTTTCCCAGTGTAATTCACGCTTTTTTTATTTGGCTAATCAGCTGCTAATGGATCGGCGCCCATTTTGCCAACTCTGCTGATCGGCTTGTTGCGCAATTTAATCGCCAGTAGAGTAGTGATAAAATAGTTTACAAGATCGACAGTCATATTGTATATCATATGAGTCGCGTAAGCTACTAGTACACTTGGGCGTAAGTAAGACAGTGAATCAGTAGGACAGTAGAACAGTGTTTGTACTGTCTCACTGTCCTACTGTCCTACTGATTCACCGGAGAATAGTATGGTTATTTCTGCCCAAGTGTACTAGTTTGGCAAGTGATACGGCGTGAAACCTAAGCTTGTTTTCCGTATCGAGTTTTTCCTCCGCAACGTTTGTTAGACAGGATCAAGTAGACCGTGCATCGTATTGTTGGGCGAGTGCTGGGGTTGGAACCATTATGGATTGTGCTGGTTGCACCTTCCATTCTTTTGCGCGATTTCTTGTGGGATCCGTGGGTGCAACCCTGGATTGTGGCGGCGCTCTTTTTGTTTTGGCCGCTGCGTTGGTGGCATACGCGCCAGTTGGTGCCGCCCACGCCCATGAACAGGCCGCTGGCGCTGTTGTTGCTCTGGTTGCCGGTTACGCTCTGGGCCTCCAACGATACTGAACGTTCGTGGGCCGCGCTGGGATATTTGGTGCTGGGCATTGCGCTCTATCTGGCGCTGCTCAACTGGCCGCCCACCCAACACTATCCCTGTTTGCTGGTGGCCGCCATCGGTGCGATTGGTCTCGCCCTGGCCATGACCGGCCCGGCCTTGCTCGCCAGTATTCCCACCAAGATCTTCATCTTTTCCGACGAACTGATGCAGTCTAAACCAGTGGATCTTTTTGGCAGCGGCGAGACGATCAACTCGAATGTGCTTGCCGGCGCCCTGCTCTTGCCCAGCTTGGTGCTGGGTGCGCTGGCGCTGCGTTGGGATTGGCGACCGGCCGGCTGGGTCGGTTGGATTTTGCCACCGCTGTTGGGTGCTGCGGCCCTGTTTATGCTGGCCACCTTGCTGCTCACCCAAAGTCGTGGCGCCTATCTAGCCGTTCTGGTCGGTATGCTGCTGCTCTTACTTTTGCGTTGGCCACGCGCCTGGATCGTGTTGGCCGTTGCCACTGTGGCTGCGCTGAGCGTGCTCGCCTGGGATGGCGCGACATTTTCCGCGCAGGCAATCGATGGTGGCGACTCGGCCGCCTCTTTGTCGGGGCGAGCGGAAATCTGGCAATATGCATTTTATGCCTTGTTGAACTTCCCATTGACTGGGATTGGGATTGGCACTTTTGATCAAGTGATGCCGCTGCTCTTTCCCGATGTCGCCAGTTTATCCAGCCAGACAATTTCCCATGCACATAATCTGATTTTGCAAGTCGGGCTTGATCTGGGCATTCCAGGTCTATTGGCCTATGGCTGGCTGTTGGTAGGCGCCATTCAGGTGCTGATCGACATTCTGCGCCATGCCGGAGCAAAGCCATCTACAGCAGAACCTTTGCTGGAAGAGACCCACCACCATCACCGGCGCGTCTCTTCCAGGCAGAAACGCAAGGCTGCTTTGCGTTGGACCCTGGCCGCCGGTCTGTTGGCCGGGTTGGTGGGGATGTTGGTGCATGGCATGGTCGACGCCGTGTTATGGGACACGCGGATGGCAATAATTCCCTGGCTACTGCTGGCATTGACTGCACTCCTTTCCTTATCGCCGGGCAAAGCAAGTGAACAATAAACTGTGAGCCGTAATCAGCCTGTAACTGCGCGTTCACACGCCATGTAATCAAGGGTAGGAATTATAGATGCACTTTTTAATCGTACCTAAATGCCACGTTTTTTGTCTTAAATAATTGACATTGACTGACAACTGACCAATGTAGAAGTTACGCAGTTGCCCCGGGAACGCTGGCATCCTGCCGGCAGCGGCTCGACGACTCGACTGATCTCGCCGAACGTCCGCCAGAGATGGCGGTGATCGCAACTGCGTAACTTCTACAATGATAACCGCTCACCTTAACCTGTCGGCTAGATTTTATATGGATGGATACGGAAATTATGATTAAATCAAGCAAAACTTACTCCCCACTTGCGATTGTATTGTGTATCCTGGTGTTGCTGCTGGCCAGTTGTCGCCTGGGTCGGCAGCCAACGCCCACGCCGCTTGCGCTTAACCGCTCCGCCAAAGGGGG
>JBBRVA010000916.1:0-3314 GCA_038247295.1 Caldilineales bacterium
AACCAAAAACAATCACCTTGTCGGGGTTCTCTGCTGCTTTCAGGACTTGTACGTAACGGTCTAATTCTTGCTCTAAGAGTTCTTTGCGCGCCTGTGCTTTGGCGTCCATACTTGCCTCCTGTCACAATTGGTTAGCCAACCACCTAGCTGCGACTTAGTGTACGCCAAAACGAAGTTGCCTGCAACTGTTGCTTTCAAAACAATGTAAAATTACTCGGATCAACATGTTGCGCCTGGTGCATTAACACGGCGTTGAGCAATTCAATCGCCATCCTGGACTCGAGTGTTACGCCCGCGCGCACGCCCACACACGGATCGTGGCGACCTTTTTCCAGCAAAAAGTCGATCTCTTCCAGATTTTTGCGCACCGACTGTTGCGGCTTGACAATGGTAGAGGTAGGCTTAAAACCGACGCGACAGACCAACGGCATTCCGGTCGTGATCCCGCCTAATAGCCCACCGTGGCTGTTAGTCTGATAGCCTGTGCTGCGGATCGGGTCATTGTTCTCGCTGCCGCGCCGGGTAATGACTTCGCGGCCGGCACCGATTTCGCACGACTGAACGGCGTTAAGACCGCCCAGCGCACCCATCAAACGGACTTTGAGGCTTTGGTAGAGTGGTTCGCCGATCAACGCCGGCACGTTGATCGCAACCACTTCGACCGCTGCGCCCAGCGAATCGCCATCGATGCGCGTCTGCTTGATCAACTGCGCGGCTTCATGGGCAAAATCAGGATCGAGTGAACGAATTTCGGCTTCATCTAAAATGGCTTCGACGGCGCTGATCTGCTCCGCCGCAATTTGTAGATTTTGTGCGGCGGCAATTTTGGTTTCAAAGTAATCAGCCAAACTGCGCGAACTCTTAAGCGGCCCAACCTGGCTGATCGAAGATAAGATCACCGTGCCAAATTTTTCGGCTAAAAAGAGGCGGGCAATCGAGCCGCCGATCACATCGGAAATGGTCGAACGATAGCTCGACCGGCCACCACCGCGCACATCGACAAACCCTTGCGACTTGTGGTGTTTAACCAGATCGGTGTGGCCGGGGCGGACTGCGCCGGTGTCGCCTGTGAATTGCGTATAGTCACCCGATTTTTGTGCCGTGGACAGGACGATGGCAGCCAACGGTTCTCCGGTGGTATAGCCAGCTTCATAGCCGTGCGTGCGTGACTCGACGCCCTCAACTTGGGTCACAAGTTCAGCCCCACCGAGGAGTTCTTCATGGTCTTCACTGTACAAGCCAGCCACGAAAACAACTTTGTCTTTTTCATTGCGCGGGGTGCCATGCTTATTACCGCCGGGACGGCGCCGATCGAGATAATTTTGCACCGCTTGACGCGTTACTTTCAAGCCAGGAGGGCAACCAAATACAAGCGTCGTGATGGCTGGCCCATGCGATTCACCCGCCCCAGCCACTGCGAAGAGTGGACCACCGAGAATTTCCATACCGAACCTTCCTGTCGTAAATTATTGCATAAAAAAGACCGCAACAAGGTGCGGTCTTTTTACGGCGCTATGCCAGCCCACAGTGTACGCCTGTCGTGCTAAAATGTCAATTTATTGTCAGTTTGCCTGTAGGCTAGCGCTTGCTACGAACCAACCCTGGCTTGGCGTGCTGCATGCGATCGCTCTTTGAAATATTCCCACACCGCGGGCAAGACCGAGAGCAGAATGATCGCGATCACGACCAACTCAAAATTGTCTTGCACAAAGGGCAGATTGCCAAAGAAATATCCAGCCAGGGTAAAGATCAAGACCCACACAACACCGCCCACCACATTGTAGAGCAGGAAGCGTGAGTATTGCATGGTGCCGACGCCGGCCACAAAGGGCGCAAAGGTGCGCACAATCGGCACAAAGCGCGCCAGAATAATTGTTTTGCCGCCGTACTTGTCATAAAACTGCTGCGTGCGTTCCAGATGGTGTTGTTTCAGAAAGGGCAATTTGCCCGTGAACGCACGTGGGCCGATATAGTCGCCTACCCAATAATTGACCGTGTCACCCGCGATCGCTGCCACGATCAACAACACAATCAGCAACCAGATATTGAGCGTACCAAAGGCCGCAATCGCTCCCGCGGCAAAGAGCAGCGAATCACCGGGCAAAAAGGGCGTAACGACCAGGCCCGTCTCCGCGAAGATGATCGCAAAGAGGATCAGATAGGTGAGGGTGCCATAGTTTTCCGTAAAAGCGCGCAAGTGTTCATCAAAATGAAAAATAAAATCAAGCATAAATAGTCGTGTCCTATTTTGAGTAGTAGCCGCCGGCGCCGGTATCGCCAATGGCAATTGGGTCGCAAAATCTTACCCTGTATAGCATTGATTGGTCGGGTTGGCAAACTGGCACAGGCAAAAGTGCAGAATGTGATGGATTGTATATCGAGTGGATCTACTTGATTTGATTCTTCGCCGCTTGCACAAATGCCCGCACCTTGGCATGATCTTTTCGCCCAGGCGCTGCTTCTACACCACTGCTCACATCGACGCCCCAAGGCTGCACCATCTGCATCGCAGTGGCCACGTTTTCTGCGGTTAGACTACCGGCTAGCAGTATACCTGGATAGCGGCGCGCTAATGCTGCTGCCACATGCCAATCCGCGGTCTTGCCTGTGCCGCCGTACAGGTTAGGATCATACGCATCAATCATCACGCGCGGACCGTCGACTGGTCCCAATCGCGCGAACTGATCGGCGCCGACAACTGCCTCCTCTGCACTTGCCGGGCGCAACGCCTTGTAGGCGCGACCCGCCAGTTGAGTCAACATGGCCGGTGTTTCATTGCCATGCAATTGCGCATAGTCAAGTTGAGCAAGCGTCAAGATTTCGCTGATGCGTGCCGGTGATTCATTGACGAAGACGCCGACGAATTTGGGTATTGGAGACGGGAGATTGGCATCACGATTGCCAATCTCCAATCTCCAATCTCTAATCTCCCGAACAATCTCCGCTACCGTTTCCGGTGCCACATAGCGCGGGGATTTGGGATAGAAGATAAAGCCGAGCAGATCGGCGTCTGCTTCAACCGCGACGCGCGCATCGGCTAGATTGGTAATGCCACAGATTTTAACGTAGGGTATGTGCATAGTTGAGTTTACCAAGCGACGTAGGGCTAACCCTAAAACGCGATTTGTAGCGCCTGGAGTAGAATGACAATCAGTGGCGCGATCAAAATTGCCGGCAATAGGTTGGCGACGCGAATTTTTTTGAGATCGAGCAAGATCAGCGAGATGCCTAGAATCAACACGCCGCCTGTCGCCGTCAGCTCGATGATCCAAGGTGTCGTGCGACTAACCTCGGCCAAGCCACCGCCTAAGAGC
>JBBRVA010000917.1:0-3310 GCA_038247295.1 Caldilineales bacterium
ATTGCTCGAAATCTCGTTGCTTTCTCCGTTTACCCTTACCCATGACGGCCAACCGCTCAAACTCCCTTCCCGCCGCACCGAAGCCCTGGTTGTCTACCTGCTGCGCAACCCACAGCCCCAAGCGCGTGAAGTGCTAGCGAACCTTTTGTGGGATGATCTGCCCCAGAACAAAGCACTGGGCAATCTGCGCGTGCTGCTTGCCAATCTGCGCAAGGCGTTGGAGCCTTACGTGACGATTACCCGGCAAAGTGCGGCGTGGAACGGGGCGAGTGACTATCGCGTCGATCTGACCGCCTTGGAGGAGATACTCGCGCTTAGCCGCGTTGAAATTGATCGCGATGGGGCGCTAACCAAAGCGACCGCGGCCAACCTCGGCGCGGCGTTGCAGCACTATCAAGGTGATCTGGTGCCGGGCTTTTATCTGCCCGCGGGACAGGGCTTTGCAGAGTGGCTGGCGACCGAGCGCGAATGGCTCTGGACCAGGGCCGTCGAGGCGTTGGATGATCTGGCGACTGAGTATTTGCAATGGGGTGACTATCGAGCGGGGGTGGCGCAGGCGCAACGGCTGGTTGATCTCGATCCGCTGCGCGAGGAGGGGCATCAGCTTTTGATGCAGCTTTGGGCCGCGGATGGGCAGATCAGCGCCGCGCTGGCCCAATATGAACGCTGTGTACAACTGTTGGACCAGGAGTTGGGCGTGCCGCCCCATGGGTTTACCACCGACCTCTACGAACGGCTGCGGCGCGGCGACTGGCACTTACCGCAGGCGCATCCAGGGCAAACCGCCGTGACCCCGCCTCCCCTGCCCCACAACTTGCCGCGTCTGCTGACCCCCTTTTGGGGACGAGCCGCCGAACTGGCCCAGTTGGCGACGTATCTGGCCGATCCAGCCATGCCGTTGATTACCATTGTGGGGCCGGGGGGGATGGGGAAGACGGCCTTGGCGCTGGCCGCGGCGCACCGGCTGGTGCAGCAGTCCCAAGAGGAGCAAGGGGCAACGGGCAAAGCGCAGCTTTTTGCCAAT
The DNA here is from genome assembly GCA_038247295.1 of Caldilineales bacterium. Lineage (GTDB taxonomy): Bacteria > Chloroflexota > Anaerolineae > Caldilineales > Caldilineaceae > JAPLGZ01. Next base: position 1,025 of record JBBRVA010000917.1, read on the forward strand.
GGTACCTATCTGATCGCGCTGGCGGCAATCGACGATAGTGCCCAGATCGCGCCGGCAATTGCCGCGGCGATTGGCTATCGCTTTCAGCCGGATGGCGGCGATGAGACGACACAATTGTTACGTTATCTCCAACCGCGTGCCATGCTCTTGTTGCTCGATAATGTGGAACACTTGGTGGATGAGACGGAACTCTTTGGCGCGATCCTCGCCGCCGCGCCCGCGGTCCGGCTGCTGGTCACCTCGCGCCACCGCTTGAATCGGCTGGGCGAAACCATCCTTACCCTCGCTGGTCTTAGTTATCCCCAGGCAACGAGCCTCACCACAGCCGGTGACGCACAGGCCGATGATGAAATTCTGCAGGAATACAGCGCCGTGCGCCTCTTTATCGATGCTGTCCGCCGCGCCCAGGGCAATGTGCTACTGGATGAGGCCGAGTTGGCCGCGGTTGTGCGGATCTGTCAACTGGCACAGGGCATGCCATTGGCGATCCTGCTGGCCGCAGCCTGGGGAGAGTTACTGGCGCCCACCGAGATTGCGGCGGAAATCGAGCGCGATGTGGCCTTTCTGCGCACCGCTGCGGCGCACAATGAGGCTGATTTTTCCGTCCATCAACAGAGCATGCACGCCATCTTTAACCATTCGTGGGCACTATTGACGCCCGCGGAACAGCAGACCCTGGCACGAATGTCGATCTTCCGCGGTGGTTGCACGCGACCGGTGGCCCAACAGGTGACGGGTGGCTCGCTGCGCGATCTGCTCTCGTTGGTGCACAAATCGCTGCTGGTCCGTGATAGCGCATCCGGGCGTTTTACGGTACACGAATTGCTGCGGCAGATGGCAGCAGAGAAGCTGATGGAAATGGGTCAGGCGGCCACACCGCTCCATCAACTGGCCCTGAAAACGATGGAACGGCTCTATGCCCAAAATCTGATGCCCCATTATGGTGAGCTGGCGGAGCACGCCGAACAGGCAAATTTGCTCGTGCAAGCGCGCCACTATCTGCAATTGGCCGGTGATGCAGCGCGCGACAACTTTCAGAATCGGTTGGCCATCGACTACTATAGCCGGGCGTTGGCGCATACGCCAAACACTGAAACCCGCACACGCTATCTGCTCTTGTTGCAACGCCAGAAGCGCTATCACCTGCTCGGCGCGCGTGAGGAACAGGATGCGGATCTCGCTACCCTGGAGACGCTGGTTGCGGAGCTGGCGGATGTGCGCTTGCAAATTGAGGTATTGCTGGCGCGTGGGTATTATGCAAACGCGATCAGCGATCATGCGACAGTGCTGGCCGTCGTCGCACCCGCCGTCGAACTGGCCCAATCGATCAACGCCACTGCGCAGGAGGCGGTTGGGCTATCGCTCTGGGGCCTCACGCTTGCGCGCCGCACAGAAAATCGGCTCGCCGAAACAAAATTGGTGACCGCGCTGGAACTGTTTCGCAAGGTCGAGCAGCAGGAAGGGCAAGCCAATGTGTTGAATCAGTTAGGGCTGGTGCACTGTGATCTCGGTGATTATGAACGAGGGAAAGGATATTATCACCAAGCGCTGGCAATTTGTCGTGAAATCCAGGATCAATTTTTGGAAGCACGGGTCTTAAACAGCCTTGGTCTGGCCGCCAACGAACAAGGGAACGCGACCGAAGCATTTGACTATTTCCACGCTGCGTTGCCCATTCGGCGCGCGGTTGGTGACCGCTATGGCGAGAGCATTACGCTCAGCAATCTGGGGGTGGTGGCCGAAGCACAGGGTGATTACATGGCGGCCCAGCGCTACTATCAGCAGGCGTTGGCGATTTGCATGGTGATCGATGATCAGTGGGGCGTCGAGGTCACCTTGGGCAACTTGGGGGGCATTGCCCAGATCATGGGCGATTATCCAGCCGCCCATACCTATTACGAGCAATCGCTTGCCATCTGTCGCACCATTGCTATGCGCGCCGACGAAAGCCGCATGCTCAGCTATCTGGGCTTATTGCAGCTCAATCAACAAGCAGTGCAACCGGCACACGACTTGCAACCGACATATGACTACTGTCAAGCGGCCGTTGATCTAGCGCGGGCCGCCGAAGCGCCGGATGAAGAAGCGCTTGCACTGACCCATTTGGGCCATGTCCTCGTCGCATCCGGCCGGCTGGACGCAGCGCAAGAGCACTATCAACTGGCCATTGACTTGCGCCGGAAGTTGGGGCAAGCGCGGTTAACCCTCGATCCGCGGGCCGGTGTGGCACAGGTCTGCTTGTTGCAGGGTGACCGGGATGAAGCCCTGCGTACAGTTGAACCCCTC
>JBBRVA010000918.1:0-3309 GCA_038247295.1 Caldilineales bacterium
TCTGCTCGGATAAAACCGGTACCCTGACCGAAAACCGCATGACGGTGATCGTATTGGACATGGCCGGCCACGAAGTCAATATCACCGAAGCATTACGCGACGATTCTGCCTTGCTGACGAGCGCTGAACAGACGCCCGAACCGTCGCCGTTCCCGCTGCTCCTGATTGGCGGTGCGCTCTGCAACGACGCCCAAATGGCGGCGGATGCGACACCAGGCAATTTCCACACCTTGGGCGATCCCACCGAAGGCGCGCTCTTGGTAGCTGCTGCCCGTTTTGGCTTGTGGAAAAATCAACTCGAAACGAGTTTGCCGCGCTTGGTGGAGTTGCCTTTCGATTCTGAACGCAAACGCATGACGACTGTGCATCAATTGGCGGCTGATTCAACCGCGGCGGCGCGGTTGGCAAAAGCCGATTTAGCCAATCACCCTTATCTCGCCTTTACCAAAGGTTCGGTCGATGGCCTGCTGGAGATTGTCGACCGCGTCTGGGTGGATGGCCGCGTAGAACCGCTAACGCCGGCGCAGCGTGACCGCATCCAAGCCGCAAACGATCGATTGGCCCAAAAGGGTATGCGCGTGCTTGGTCTGGCCTTTCAACCCCGCCACAGCTTGGAAACGAACGGCGCAGGAGAACCGCTCGAGCAAAACCTTATTTTTGCGGGCATCTTTGGCATGATCGACCCGCCACGGGCGGAAGTGCAAGCCGCTGTTGCCACCTGCAAAAGCGCCGGCATCCGCCCCGTGATGATCACTGGCGACCATCCGCTGACCGCGCTACACATCGCCCACGAGCTCGGCATCGATACCACGGGCCAGGTGCTCACCGGCCAGGTATTGGAGCAACTCTCCTTTGCCGAACTCAAAGCACAGGTCGAACATGTTTCCGTCTACGCCCGCGTGTCGCCAGAGCACAAGCTGAAGATTGTGCAGGCCCTCCAGGAACGTGGTCACATTGTGGCGATGACGGGCGACGGCGTCAATGATGCACCGGCGCTGAAAAAGGCGGATATTGGCGTGGCGATGGGCATCACCGGCACCGATGTCTCCAAAGAGGCCGCCGATATGGTACTACTCAACGACAATTTTGCGACGATTGTGGCCGCAGTCGAAGAGGGGCGCGTTATCTACGACAATGTGCGCAAATTTGTAAAATTTTCGGTGGCCGGCAATATTGGCAAAGTATTGGTCATGCTGCTGGCGCCCTTCCTGGGTAAACCGCTGCCGCTATTGCCGCTGCAACTCTTATGGTTGAATCTGCTCACCGACGGTTTGCTGGGATTGGGGCTGGGCGTTGAGCCGGCGGAGCGTAACACGATGCGCCGCCCGCCTTACTCGCCGCAAGAAAATATCTTTAGCCGTGGAATTGGGCTGCATATTTCCTGGGTGGGTGTGCTAATCGGGGCGCTGGCGTTGGGGATGGGCGCGTGGTATTTCTTTGCTGGCGCAGCGGCCTGGCAGACGATGATCTTTACAACGCTGGCCTTTGCACAAGTTTGGCAGGCGCTGGCCACGCGTTCCATGCGCGAATCGATCTTCTCGATTGGTCTGCGCTCTAATCCGCTTTTGCTGGGCATGGCCGGCTTGGTGGTCGCGCTGCAACTGGCCGTCATCTATGTGCCATTCTTGCAAGATTTCTTTCAAACGGTGCCGCTGACGGCCCTGGATCTGACCTTGAGTGTGGCCGTCAGTAGCTTGGTCTTGATTTGCGTCGAATTCGAAAAGTGGTTGGCGCGGCGCAACGATGCGGCTTTGACGCTCTACGCAATGCCAACCCCTCTGGAGAACGCACGTGGCTAGGATGACAAGCTGATACGGCTGGTTTATCTTACGAACGAATAAGGAAGGTCAAGATCCTCTGAGAAAATATGTCATTCTGTAAGAATCTGTGGTTGTCCTGACTAGGGGGTGAAAAGCAGATTCTTACAGAATGACATACTTTCCTGTCGGGTTGCAAGATTGCTCCTTCGTTTTGAATGATGCAATGTCAGGATCAGCAAGCATTTTGTGTCAGGTGGCAAATTCTGAGCATTTTGTAAGATAGACCAGTGGTATCACAGGATGAGAGGATGATAGGATGAGTCGTCTCGCCCTTCATTCTAAACCGCGCAAGAAGTCGCGAAATTGAATCGTCTCGGAGACATTATCGCATTCGTTGCAATGCTCCCAATCTTGCCAGACATATTCGATGCCCAGCCAGCCACTGTACTTGTTGGCTTTGATCGCATCCCAAACGCGCTGGTAATTGATCGTATTGTGGGCAAAGCGCTCTTGCAGCCGGCCGGTGCGCGCCCCGCGAATGTGAAAGTGGCTGGCATATTTAACTAACGGATCGATCACCGCGTCTGGCATGCCAGTGCGGGTAAAATGCGTATAGTCCAACGTCAAGGTGAGGCCGGCGACGCGCTGCACCAGGGCTTCGGCGCTGGCCGGGGTCGGTACAATCGAGCCGACATGCGCCTCGACGCCAAAGACAATGTTCTGAGTTTGCGCCTGTTCGACACGCCAGGCCAACTCATCCACCGCGCGGTCCAACGAGGTGTTAAGCGACTCGCCCGCGAAGTGGACGCCCGGCAAAATTGTGACGTGTTTGGCGCCTGCTTCGTTGGCATAGGTCAGCGCTTTGCTAAACCAATCGCGCGCCTTGGCGCGGCGATCGGTTTCGGGATGATTGAGCGCATACGCCTGAAAATCGGGGTCCATTTGTAAAAAGATGTCGGCTGCCTGCAAACCAAGGGCGTCCAACTTGCCCTTCAACTGGCGCGCCGACGTTTCCACTGCCGCAAATTCACGTGAGGGCCACAAATGGGAGCGTTGCTCGAAGAGACCAATATCCACCCCTTGCAGATCCAGCATTGCAATTAGTTGCAGCGCCTGATCGTGGGGTAAAAGGGGAAAGGTGAAATCGGCACAAGCCAATTGAAGCATAGTCGTTCTCCTTATTCGGCCAGGGCGCGTGCAAGCGCAAATAAACTTAGATCGATCAGTTTTTTACTGGTCACTACTTCGGCCAGCGGGGTAGTGACAACCTCACCTTTGATAATGCCCACTAAGACACCATGCTGATCGCGGGCCAGACATTCCACCGCTGCGGCCCCTAACCGTGTACCGAGCAGGCGATCTTGGGCGGTGGGTGCGCCGCCACGTTGGACATGGCCCAAGATCGTTGAGCGCAGATCAAAACCTAGCCGGTCGCGATTGGCTTCAAAATATTTGCAAAGCGCTTCGGCATCATAGGTGGCGCCCTCGGCGACGACGACAATCGCATGGGCTTTGCCGCGCTCATAGGCGCCGCGTAACTCAACGGCCA
>JBBRVA010000919.1:0-3309 GCA_038247295.1 Caldilineales bacterium
GGCTCGCCTACATAGGGCGTCGCATTCGGATCGACGGCTGCAGCCTCCGGAGCGATTAGCGCAAGATAATACTGGCGAATTTTGGCCGAATGCGTTTTCGGAAAGTCCCCCTCACCTTGAGGCTTGTTCGAGAAGCGGTGCTGCGCCGTAAATCCGGGCCAGAGATCCTTTTGCCCTTCGGTGCGATTGAGCGTTCTGATCGGCGTGCCGTTGGCGTAGCAGGGAATCTCGCTGCGTATTCCACGGAACCTGGACACCCAGTCCAGAGCAAACTGGACAGTCGGAGCGTAGCGACGCGGGGGTTGTTTTTTACTCCTGATGGTCGTGTTTCGTCAAACCTTTTTTACTCTTTCTGATTGAATCTCCGGACAGGTTAAGTTTGTGCGCGTTATGCACGAGCCGATCCAGAATGGCATCCGCCAAGATGGGATCACCGATGGAGGCGTGCCAGTCGTCCACCTGCAACTGGCTGGTAATGATGGTCGAGCGATTGCCATAACGATCATCCAGTATTTCCAGTAAGTCCCGTCTGCCGGAATCTGTCAGCATCGCCACGCCCCAATCGTCCAGCAGCAGGACATCGACCTTGGCGAGTTGCGTAATGAATTTCACGTAGCGTCCATCGCCATGCGCAATGGCCAATTCCTCGAACAGACGCGGCACGCGCAGGTACAGAGAGGAATAGCCTTGTCGGCACGCCTGATTGCTCAGTGCGCAGGCCAGCCAAGTCTTGCCTAAGCCGGTGAGTCCCGTAATCAGCACGTTCTGGCGCTCTTTGATCCATGCGCCGGTCAGCAACCGGTTGAACAGCGCGCGGTCAAGGCCACGAAGCACCTTGTAATCGACATCTTCCGGCGCAGCCGCATGTTTCAGCTTGGCGCGGCGCAGCCTGGCAGTAGTTTGCAGGGAGGCGCGTTCGCTGATTTCCCGTTCGACCAACAGGCCGAGCCGTTCCTCAAACGACATGCGATCCAACTCAGGTAATGTCTGTTGCTCGTTCAACGCCTGCGCCATGCCGAACAGGCGCAGTTGATTCAGTTGCTGGTGGGTGGGGTGATTCAACATCGTATTTCTCCTTTGGTTATTGGTGCTGGTTGATTAGTGGTAATAATCCGGGCCGCGCACCTCACTGTGCGTGAGTTGCAAAGTGGTTTGTGTTGCCTCGATCCGGTTTTTCTTATCCAGCCCGTTTTTGAGGATGGAGCTGACGCTGCGGTAATTGGCCGCATTGATCGCCAGTGCGCGGGAACACGCCGCCTCCAATCTGGTGTTGCTGTAATCTTTGCCCATACGCAGTACGCCAAGGCAGGCACGGTAACTTTGTTGCGGATGTTTACGTTGACCCAACATGCTGATCACCGTGGTATGGGTATGTGGCCCAATCTTCTGCGCCCAGTCGAGCAGGCGTTTGGAATCCCAACCGGCCACCTGCTGATGTGCCGGTGTCATGTGTGCATCAATGGTGGAGTGCCTATGTTTGAGTGAACTTCGGGCATGGGCGGCGATGCGAGTGCCACGATGGAAGATTTCGACAGTGGTTGCGGTAAAGCGCACATCGACTTGCTGACGCGCAAATTTAAACGGCACCGAGTAATAGTGCTCAACGATCTCAACGTGATAGTCAATGCCGACACGGGCGATCTTCCATTCGGCATATTGATAACGATCAACCGGCAAGGCTTTGAGTGCGGGACGATCAATCTCGACGAAGGCGCTGTGACGGCATCCGGGCAGTTTCTTGAATGGGCGCTGATTCAGGTCGGCCAGCAAAGCCGAGATGGCGCGGTTGGCTTCGGCCAGGCTGAAGAAACGTTGATTGCGCAGCCGTGCCAATATCCAGCGCTCAACCACCAACACGCCGTTCTCGACCTTGGCTTTGTCGCGTGGTTTGCGACTACGTGCCGGCAATACCGTGATGCCATAGTGCGCCGCCAGATCACGGTAAGTCGGGTTCAGTTCTGGATCGTAATAGGAAGGATGTTTGACCCCTGACTTGAGGTTGTCTGGTACGACGATTTCGGTCACGCCGCCCATAAATTCAAAGGTGCGCACATGAGAGCCAATCCAGTCCGGCAATTGCTGTGTCCAGGTTGCTTCAGCAAAGGTGTAGTTGGATGCCCCGAGTACAGCAACAAAGAGTTGTGCTCGCCGAATCTCGCCTGTCAGTCCATCAATGATTGGCAGGGTCTGTCCAGCGTAATCGACGAACAGCTTCTCGCCGGGTGTATGCGTCTGGCGCATCGTGACCGACAGTTTGCCGACCCATTGCCGGTAGCGTTCGCAGAACCAACTGTATTGGTAACCGTCAGGATGATCTGCTTTATATTCCTGCCACAGCAGTTCAAGCGTGACGCTCTTCTTGCGCATTTCCTTGTGCATCCAGACCAAGTCCGGTTCTGGCCGAACGACATCGGATGGCACAACAGGTGGAAATAGCCGAAGTTCAAGCGCCGGTTCATCCAAGCCAGGTGGCAGCGGGTAACTTAACCCCGCCGCCTTGGCGCGGCGAAGGTAGTCGCCAACGGTAGTCGGCGATGCGCCAATGGCGCGGGAAATCTCTCGTTGGGTACGACCGCATTCGTGGTGCAGTCGGAGTGCTTCTGTAATCTTGCGCATGGATAACCTGTTATTGGCCATGTGGCTCCTCGATAAATCTTCGAGGTTTCCACGGTTATCCCGCGTACCGCTACGTCTCTATTTTACTGTCCAGTTTGTCGTGGAATCAGTGTCCAGTTTCGACTGGAATGGCTGTCCAGTTTGCCGTGGAATGCGTGTCCAGTTTGAACTGGAATTCGCAAGCTACAGTGAGCAGCACCAGATGCTTGAAATCATTCTTGATGACCCCTCATTCGATCAGTACATGGTGCGCTCGGTAGCAGGCCCAAAGACGGGCGAATGGGCAGAAAAATTCATAGAGACATCTGCCAAGACCGATAAACCTGTCATCGTATTATGGGCTTCTGTTCCCACTCGAGATGCTGAGATCAGGGAGTCGATAGAGTCCGCAGGCCATTTATGTAGTAACTATGCGGGACGCGCCGCGCGAGCCGTCGCTCGATTTACAGACTTTGCGATCAAGAGACACCGATTCGATAATCCTCCTGATTGTGGTTTTTCGCGTTTAGTACCGGAGCGATCGCTAGAACTTGGCAATGGTAGGGGCACTCTAAACGAGCACCAATCCAAGCAATGTCTTGCACAATACGGTATTCCTGTAACACGTGAAATTGTACTGGATCTAGGGCAAATTGAGGCGCTGGGCGAATGTCCAATTTCATTTCCTGTCGCGGTCAAAGTGGTCTCATGCGA
>JBBRVA010000920.1:0-3304 GCA_038247295.1 Caldilineales bacterium
CGTCACGCCGATTTTCAGCGTGCTGATCTGTCCGGCGTCGTGTTCCACAAATGCGATCTAAGCCACGCCCAACTGTCCGGTGCCACGCTCAAAGGCGCCGATTTTCGCAGTTCGCTTATCGAAGAAATCAAGGTCGGCGTCAAGGAGTTGCCCGGGGCGATTGTAGATTACATGCAAGCAGCCTATATTGCCGGCCTGCTCGGCGTGGTGATTAAGGAGGAACATGAAGAGTGATTGGTAATTGGCGATTGGTAATTAACAGCCAGCGGAATTACCCAATTACCAATCACCCAATCTCCAATTACTTCTTCTCCTTCGCCGCGTAACTATGCCCACCAAAGATGGCACGCAATTCTGCCGCCGAGGTAGCCTTTTGCAACTTGCCCATGCGCTCGGCTTCTTCGTCGCGCAATTTGCGCACGTTGTCGAGCACGGCGGCCAGTTTGTCGGCGGGGAATTTGCAGGCGCCGTTCTCGTCCATGTGGATCAGTTCGCCGGGGGCGATGTCCATACCGGCAACGGACACCGGCACGTTGACCGCCTGCACGGCCTGTGCGCCATGCCCGGGTGTGATGCCGCTGAGCATGTATTGAAACTGCATCGGGCGCACTTCGTCGATATCACGCGAGGGGCCGTTGGAGATCAGCCCGACGCAGCCGATCGCCTTCATCGCCGAGACCATGTTGCCGCCCGCCAAACCGACTTTGCTGGCCAGATGGGGCGGAAATTTCTGTTGCAAGACCAAGATCGTCGGCTTGGGCATCGCATCGAGGGCGTCGAGCACATCCATAAAGGTGAGGCGGTTGAAGTTGGGGTCGGGCAGGCTGTAGACACAGGTGACGGCATAGCCGATCAGCGGGCCCAGTTGCGGGTACATACAGCGGACAGTCTGGTCGGTGTACCAATTTTCCGTCCACGGGTTGTAAAGCCCCAGACAGGTCGCCGCGCCGGGATAGGTGGCAACAACATTGGTGATCGAAGGCGTGTCGAACTGGCGCAGTTCGGCCAGCATCGCTTGGGTCGTGGCGTCAGACATGATTGCTCCTTTGGAAATGGTTGGGATCAAAAACAGTACACAGAGCACGTCGCTGTGCTTATAGAGGAGGCACAGAGAGCACAGAGGAAAAGCAACCGCGAGTTTTAAGGCTGGGAGCGCCGCCATCCCTGGCGGCTGCCGGCAAGATGCCGGCGCGCCCAGAAACAACTACATAAATCCTCTGCTTTTCCTCTGTGATCTCTGTGTCTTCCCTCTGTGCGCTCTGTGTAACCGTTCGTGTGTGCGGTAGTTGCACATGACTAAGGCCAATGATAAACTTGATCGGCAACAACGCGCAAGCCTGCTCAATTGGATACCCGGTTCTGATCCTATGCCTGAGACCCCTGCCCCCGGCGACCAGATCACTGCCAATGTTGGCCCTGGTGCCACCAACGTTAACGTTGGCAAAAATATAAACCAAACCGTCTATCACTTTGCGCCAGCACGCGCCATCGATGCGGCAACGCTGGCCGCGGCGCACGACCGCCTGGCCGCACTACCCGTGGACACAATCCCACCCGTGGCGACCTTGCCCACGGGATCGCGCTTGCCGCTGACGCCCAACCCGCTGTTTGTCGGGCGCCAAGCCGCGTTGCAGACGTTGGCGCGCACGCTCAAAGGCGGCGCTACGGTGGCGATTGGCCCGGCTACCGTGGCCGCGGCGACCGGCGGGGGCGGTTATGGCAAGACGCAACTGGCGGTAGAGTTTGCCCACCGTTACGGCCAATACTTTGCCGGCGGCGTCTTCTGGCTCAACTTTGCCAGCGCCGCCGGCGTAACTGCTGAAATTGCCACTTGTGGTGGCGCCGGCTTTCTGGATCTGCGTCCCGATTACGCCGCGTTGCCGCTGGCCGACCAGGTCAATTTGGTGTTGGCCGCCTGGCAGGATGGGCAACCCTACTTGCTGATCTTTGACAACTGCGAAGATCCCACCTTGCTTAAACGCTGGCGACCGGCGACCGGCACCTGCCGCATTCTGATCACCAGCCGCCGCGCCACGTGGGACAGAACCTTGCAGGTTCAACCGTTGCCGCTAGGCGTGCTAGCGCGCCCGGAAAGCGTAACGCTGCTGCAACGTTTCCTCGCCGATCAACCACCTGACGCCGCCATCCTGACAGAAATCGCCGCCGAACTGGGCGATCTGCCGCTGGCCCTGCATCTGGCGGGCAGCTTTCTCGATCGTTATCAAACCGTGGTAACACCCGCCGCCTACCTGGCCCAACTGCGCCGCGCAGATTTGCTGCACCACCGCTCCTTGATCAGCGGTGATCTATCGCCCACCGACCACGAACAGCATGTGGCGCGCACCTTCGCCCTTTCCTATGACCGGCTAGACACGACTGAGGCCGTCGATCAATTGGCCCTCAAGTTGCTGGCGCGTGCCGCCCATTTTGCGCCGGGCGTGCCAATCCCACGTGCGCTGTTGCTGGCGAGTGGGGGAATCGACGCGGCTGACGCCGAGGCGATGATCCAGGCGACTGATGCCCTACACCGCTTGGTGGAACTAGGTTTGTTGGAAAGCGAAGCGGACGGGGCGCTACGTCTGCATCGTCTAGTGGCGCGTTTTGTTCAAACCGTGAGCGCGGACGGCGCTCAGATGGATGTAGAAACAACGATATTGCATGAATCCAATGAGTTATATAATGCTGGAAATCTCTTACCGCTTGTGGCCTGGCAATCTCATATGGGCTATGTAACTAACCAAGCGCGCTCACGTCGCGATGCACGGTCTGCAAGCCTATGTAATAATTGGGCAGAGTATCTTAACATGATTGGCGAGCTTCGCGCAGCAAAAAATTACGTTGAAGAAGCGCTGGCGATTCAACTCACAGTGTTTGGTGAACACCACCTTAATACAACGCGAAGCCTCAACGACCTGGGCTTCCTCCTGCAAGACCAGGGCGAGCTGACCGCCGCCCGCCCCTACTACGAACAAGCCCTCGCCATTCGCCAACACGTGCTTGGCGACCAGCATCCCGACACCGCCAGCAGCCTCAACAACCTGGGCTTCCTCCTGCAAGACCAAGGCGACCTCAGCGCCGCCCGCCCCTACTACGAACAAGCCCTCGCCATTTTTGAACAACGCTTAGGCCCACAGCACCCGAAGACGCAGGTGGTGCGCGGCAATTTGGAAAGTTTGTTGGCGGGGTAGAACCGCGCCTCCAAGCGGCACCCTAGATTCCCTTCCGGGAAGATGAACTTTCGACGATCAGGTCAGCGAATTCATCTTCCCGGAAGGAGTTTACTCTCTGGGCAGATCGATGAGGA
>JBBRVA010000921.1:0-3300 GCA_038247295.1 Caldilineales bacterium
ACTTGGGCGTAAGTAAGACAGTGAATCAGTAGGACAGTAGAACAGTGTTTGTACTGTCTCACTGTCCTACTGATTCACTACTGATTCACTACTGATTCACCGGAGAATAGTATGGTTATTTCCGCCCAAGTGTACTAGTAATGTTAGGCTGCCGACCTATTGCCGAGTATGACAGGCGCATATATCGCTTGGTCTGTCCCGATCTAGTTTAGCGGGTACGGCTTACCTCATCCGAGAAGGTGGCGATCATCCCGTTGATCAGCAGCCCGGTTTCGTTGTCAGTTAGTTGTGCTTCGGGGTGTAAGATCAAATAATAAGGTAAGGGCATCTGCGCTTTGGCCACTACTTCGACCAAGCGCTCGGTCTGCTCGTCGTTCCACGCCGCTGCGTCCCATTCGGAAAAATTTAAGACAGCCCGGCCATCAATAACATCTTGGTATAACATCATCGACATAGGCGCGATATTGCTATACCAAGGCCAAACCGTCTCGTTGCTGTGGCAATCGTAACAGGCGCGCACCGCCAGTGCTCTTGTTGCTAAACTATCCCAATTGGGCTCTTGCAACACGGGCGGATTCGTATGGTCACGGCCATAGGGAACCAATTGCAGGGCAACAATGCCAACCACAATGGCGATGATGCCACCGATCAAGATTCGATGGTGCTGCTTACGGACGCGACGCTCGGCGCGCACAACATCTTTATGGGTTACGATCTCATTGTCATCAACTGCTTCTTTATCTGCCACTTGTTACCTGTTGTTCTGCTATCGCTACAGTAGGCCAATAAATTGGACTGATGGTCCTAACAGTAGACCCATCAACCCAATTTATCGTCGACCAAGATGAAATCCCAAGAATTCCCAGGTGCCGGTGTAATCGCCCTCTAACGTGTAAAGATAGGCGCTTATATCGCGCGCATCCTGTTCGGTCACATCCATATTGGGCATGGCGGTGCCCGGCTCAATGGCCTGTGGATAGCGCACCCATTGGATCAAATATTCCGGGGTGTTGGGCAACGCGCCGGCAATATAGCGGCGCTCGGCCCAGCCAGTTAAGGGCGGCCCGACCAGCGAATTTGCGCCCGGCACACCTGGAATTAGATGGCAGGCATGGCAACCGTAATCTTGCAGCGCCTGCCAGCCGCGATCAGGGTCACCGCCCGGTGCCTGTGCGCCCGTCGCTACAACGCCATCACGTCCCCCACAAGCGGCTAGCCAAAGCGAGGCAGCTAAAATTAGGCTTAGGATCAAAAAATGAGTTCGACGGTCCGTCCCTGGCTGGTCGTTCACAATTAATCTCCTCGCTTCTCAACAAACTGTGAATCAGTACGGCAGAGTAAACACTGTCTCACTGTTTTACTGGCTTACTGTCCCACTCAGCTAGTGAAGCCGGGATCTGATAGTGGCGCATCGCATCGCGTTGTTCTTGTTTGTGTAGCCATGCGCCAAAAATCACCAACGCCACGATGATATAAACAGTCCCTGCCGGCACCCACATGATCACCCCGGCCAACTGTTGATCTTCTAGCGCCGTCAGACCCCACGCTGGTGCAGTGAGCATATAACTGGAATACCAGGGCTTGGGCGCAAAGGTAATCAACGCACCCAAAATGCCACTTTGCAATGCCATTGTAAAGATGTAGAGTACGCCCAACCCTTGGTTCAGACGATAGCGGCCATGCGCTGGCAATACCACCCACCAAAAGAGCAGCGCGGTCGCAAAAAAGCTGAAGTGTTCAAGCAGATGGATCCATTCATTGCGTAAGGCCGCCTGGTAAAACCCCGGCGCATGCCAAAGCCAAAGCGCCAACGCATGCAGCCCCCAAACCACAGCAGGCTGCGTCAGTATCTGCCAAGTACTACGCAGCCATCTGGCTCGATTCCACCAGCGCCCCATGGTAGGACGGTGTTGGCGCGGCAAGGCCCAGACTAACCAGATCGGTGCTCCGCCCAATACGAGCAACGGCGCGGCGACTAGGATTAAGACCATATGTTGGAGCATATGGACCGCAAAGAGCGAACCGCTAACAGCATCGATGGGCGAAATTAGCGCCACGAATAAGGCCACCAGTCCGCTAGCAAACATGGCCGCCTGGCCACGTGTAACGCCCCGATTCACCCCCGCTTGCCGCCAGAGCGCACCGATGCCACGCACGAAGAGCCAGCCAATGAGGCTGAAGCCGCCCAGGATCAGCGGATCCCAATTCCAGGCAGTCCACAGGTCGTGCGGCACCGGTGGCGCGCCGTCGTGGGCCATTACAGATTGAGGGGCGAGCAGCCACAAACACACAGCAACTAACTCGCGCCAACCGAGCAAGCGTTTCATATTAGCCCCGCACCAGGTTTTAAAGCGCTGCACAAGGTTGCAAGAAGAGGGCGGGCAGTCCAGTAACCACAATTGTGGCAGTGAATAGCGCATTCAGCGAGACGCCCACCAATGCCATGAAAGGCGCATAGCTGCCGCGCGTGCCGCCTTCCGATTCTTTGCGCTGCTGCCAATTGCGATAGGCCAGCACGCCGGCCAAGCCATTGATCAGCGCGGCCATGATCGTCAACGCTACCACTACCCAGGCGATGCCATTGATCCCCAGCCACGCAAAGCGCAACAGGCCCTCAGCACACGCCGCTTCGACCACAAAATAGACAAGCATAAAGTGCAGGCTGTAGACAATCGGGCCGGCCAGCAGGCTAAACCAGAGCGACCGGTTGCCGCGCTGCATTTCATCTTGCGAAAATGCGTGTGTCATCGCTTCTCCTTTAGATAAACAGGTGCCCAGAGATCACAGAGGAAGTAACAAGCGGATCATTACTCGACGGAAAGCAATCATTTTTTCTCCGTGTTCTCTGTGGCTCCTCTGTGATCTCTGTGCACTGTTTTTTAGACCAAGTATGGGGCGACAAACATCGTGCCTGCGCCCACCAACCAGATCCCCGCTACAGCATTCCAGTAGAGCGAACCGACATCGACAGCCACATGTTCGCGCGCTACATAGCGACCTTGCCAGGCCCAAAGTTGCGAAAATCCATTCTGCAAAAGCCCACCCAGGCCAATTACCAATAAGAAGCCACCGATTGTGTAATAAATCGATCCATAGGCATGGATGGAATGGTCAAAGGGCAGTTGACTGAAGTGATAGAGCAGAAGCGCCAGCGCCGCGGCGCCAGCGACAAAGGCCACGGCCAACCCCAGCCGCAGACCGCCCTGGCTCTCGGCTCGCACACGGATCAGCGCCCAGCGTTGGGCTGCGGCTCCCACCAGGATCAGCACCGTACTAATGCCCGGCAACAAGAGATCGGGC
>JBBRVA010000922.1:0-3292 GCA_038247295.1 Caldilineales bacterium
ATTGGCGGCAGCGTGGCTCAAAAGCTTGTCTTGTACGCAGATTGCCCAGAAACTCGAAAAAGGCGTGGCACTGCTGCACACGAATCTGCTTGACATCCCCGAACGCCATCGCAACATGCGTCTCGTCTTTGAACAAACCTGGCAACGCCTCACCGAGCAAGAGGCCACCGTAATGCAGCGTCTCGCCATTTTTCGCGGTGGTTTTACTTTGGCCGCGGCAGAGCAGGTGGCACAGGCTTCGATCCATACGTTGGCCGCCCTGGTCGAGAAAGCCCTGATCCGGCTGGACGAAACTGGGCGCTATCAGGTCCATGAATTGTTGCACCAATTTGCGCATGAAAAGCTGGCGGCGGATCAAGCGCATGCGCATGTGACGGCTGCTGCCCATGCCGATTTTTTCCTCAGCTTGGCCAGCCAGCTAAAAGCCAGTCTGGCCGATCGGCGACAGCAGACGGCGCTCTCCACCCTGCAAGCCGACATTGATAATTTGCGCGTTGCCTGGCTGTGGGCGCTGCAACAACCGGAACTGCCTGGCATTACCCAGGCTTTGGATAGCCTCTATGAATTCTTCCTCTTCACCTGTCGGTACAGCGAAGGCAAAGAGTTGTTTGCCAACAGTGCGGCGTTGCGGGGTGGCGCAAAGGGTGATCGCCAGCCGCTGGCAACAGATGTCATGGCCACACAATTGGCGACCCGAGCCGCCGTCTTTGCCTATCACCTCGGTGAATATGCGCAACCCAGCGATCATTTCCGAGCGTTATTGGCCGTAGCGCCCACGGCCGAACTCCAGCGCGACATCGCAATTGCGCATACGATCCTGGGACAGATCGCTGGCTGGCAGGGAAAGGAAGATGAGGCGGAGAAATATCTTCAAAAAAGTGTCGCCCTCTATGAAGCATTAGGCGACCACAGTAGTATGGCCGCGGTGCTGCATGGCATGGCCGAGATGTATGCTCATGGCTGGGTCTTTCAGAAAGCCGTTGACAGCGCCCAAGCATGTCTTGACATCGGCGTGCAACTAGGGCGTGATGACCTAATTGGTAGCGGTCACTATACACTTGGGTATGCCCATAAATCGCTGGGACGGCCGAAGCTTGCCCTTTACCATTACCGACAGGGCTGCGTTTACACCGAAAAGACCGGCGATCGCCTTGGCTATGCCTTGTCGGTGGGCGGCGTCGGCATTGAATTGTGCCAACTTGGCCAGAAGCAGTGGGCGCAAGGGTTTGCCTTGATCCAGCAGAGCCTGGCGATCTGTCGTGAAATTGGTCACTTCGTGCATATTGTCACCCGCCTCTTCTCTTTGGGACAGGCATGTATCCATGGCAAGCGCTATGCGGAGGCCATTCCCTTTGCCGAAGAGTGTGTGCAAATCGCCACAGCCGCCAATTTCCAAAGGGCAATCTGTTTCGGTCTGCTTACGTTGGGGGAGACTTATTGCGCGTTGGACGACTTTGCCATGAGTCGGCTGTATCTGCAACAAACTACTAGAAAGGGAATCGAATGCAATTATCATGGTTTACCTCACATTGTCGTCGCCTATGGGCTACTCCTAGAAAAAGAAGCAACCCAGCTTGCCGCAACGGCAGCCATCCAAAATCGGATTGATGCCGTTGCCCTGGCAACCGCGGCCCTACGCCGTCCAGCCTGGCATGTTTACCATCAAAAAGCGCAACAATTGCTCGAACGGCAGCAGGCGCTCCTTGCTGCCGACCAGTTTGCCGCAGCCCAAGCCGTTGCTGATAACCAGACATTGGAGGCACTTGCGACTCCACTGCTTGCGCTGGAATCGTGACAGCCCTTCGGCAGGCTCAGGGCGCGGGTGGTGAGCCTGCCGAACCATCATCCCTTCATCCTAAAACCGTGAGGCCGTTAGCGTCACATCGGCATACTGCCACGCTTCCTCAAACTCTTTCTGCACATCGGCAGCCTCCGTCGTCTTGTTTTGTGCTTCCAGGCTCTTCATCAGGCCAAAGAGCGCCCAGCCACTCTGCCGATATTCTTTGAGATCAGCGCGGTAGACCGCTTCGGCATCCGCGGCGCGATCGGCCTTCAGCAAAGCAGCGCCCAGCATGTCACGGGTGGGAAAATACCAGGCCGGCGGTTCGATATAGGGCAGATCATCTTGTACCTGGACGGCAGCTTCCAACTCGGCGATCTGCTTGTCCGTCTCGCCTTGTGCGCCAGCGATGTCGCCAGCCAGAAGATGACCGGCCAGGGTCAGATTGGTAGCGCCGGTCGTGAAGCCAAGGATCACCAATTTCTTCATGTCGTCGGCGTGCGCCAATTCCATCACGGCGTCATATTCCGCCTGGGCTTTTTCTACATCGCCGGTGGCCACATAGGCCATGCCACGCGCCCAGTGCCAGATGCCGGTGGCGTAACGTAGATCGGCGACCGGTTGCGGTTCCGCCAAAATCTCGTCCCATTTACCAAAGCGTACCAACGCGAAAAAGGGCATGGGGTCGAAATTTTGTAGCAGCGGGACAGCGACCGCCACTTCATCGGGGATCTTTTCCGCTACTTTGCGCGCGGCCTCAATCGCGAGTTTACTGTTGCCTTCCATCTGGGCGGCGCTGGAGAGGAAGTGAATATTGTGCGGATAATAGGCCACCACATACAGCCCCTGCGCGCCGCGGTCGGGGATGTAGCTCTCATCACTGTGGATGGCATGTTCGTTAGCGATCACCGCATCGTGATAGCGCCCAACACGCCAGTAGGTGTGCCCAGGCATGTGGACGAGATGACCGGCGCCCGGCACGAGATGGGTGAGTCGATCAGCGCTGGGAACGGCGCGCTCCGGTGTTTGCGACGCTTCGACTGCATGAATATAGAAGTGATTGGCCGCTGGGTGGTCAGGGTTGCGCGCCAACACGGATTCGAGGGTACTGACGAACTCGTCGGTATACTCAGTTGCCTCGCCGGCCTTGGTCCAGTAATTCCACGGGGTAATATCCATGAGCGCTTCGGCAAAGAGGCTGGCCGCATCGAGGTCATCAGGATAGGCTTGGGCCAGATCGCGCATGGCGTCGGCATAGGCTTTGTCCAAGGCGGCGCGATCAGTCGTGGGATCTTCGGCATAGCGGGTAGCCAGAGCGTTAATATACGCTTGCTCGGCTTTACTGGCGTTGGTCGCCAGTTTCAAGGCTTGTTGCAGGGCATCCCAGGCAGGAGGAATCGCAGCGGGATCCATCGCGGCGTTAATATTCGGCCCCAGTGCATAGGCAATGCCCCAATAGCACATGGCACAGTTGGGGTCGAGCTTGAGCGCATCGTTGTACGAGCGGATTGC
>JBBRVA010000923.1:0-3287 GCA_038247295.1 Caldilineales bacterium
AAGCGGATGGGCCGTTTTCTAGACCAAATGACGATTGCCCCGGTCGATCTCGCCACTCGTCTGGAGCGACTGTTTCAGGCTGACTCGCCGACCGCACTCGCCGAGTTAGAAACGCTGGTGTCAGAAACCATTGTTTTGGTCGAAACGTATCTGCCGACTGTGGACACCGCCAAAGCCAAGCGCCGGCTGGGCTGGCGACAATCAGAGTGGCAGCCAGTCGTCAACATGCCGGGCACAGACCAAATGCTGTCGCGCTGACCAATCGTGCCTTGGTCTGTGCTCGGCACGTTTCGTGCTGCTGGTGGAGCAGTGTGAGGGTTGACAGATACCCGAACTGAAAAGAGTTATGGTATCATTGACCTCCACAGAAACTTGTAGTATGGTAGAGATAGGTTACTTATGATACTATCGATAAGATATGATGAGGTCTGACGATGGCGCTATACTCGCAGCGTGTGCAAACGATGTTAACACCCGAACAATATGGCGTACTGGCGCAACTGGCGACACAGGAACAAAAGCCGGTAAGCGTGTTGGTGCGTGAGGCGATTGAAAAGATCTATTTTGCCGAAGCGGAACGCCAACGCCGGCAGCGGGCGCTCCATCGCTTGCTGGCATTGGACGCGCCGGTCGCTGACTGGCCGCAAATGGAAGATGAAATCAGCCAGGGTGGCATTGGATGTTAACGTACCGATGTATGCGGCTGGTAAGCCGCATCGATTCAAGGAAGCTTGCGCCTGGATTTTGACCCAAATTGTCACAGGTGAATTGCTGGCTGCCATTGACACCGAAATCATCCAAGAAATCCTCTATCGTTATGGCGCCTTGCAAGAATGGAAAGTGGCGACCGGGATGGCGACAAGCTTGTTGGAACTTGTGCCGGTTGTCTATCCTGTCACCCCTGCTGACATAGCACTGACGGTGACCTTGTTCGCACAATACGCGCCCAAAGGCGTGCGGGCGCGTGATCTGATTCATGTTGCCGTGATGCAGAGCAATGGGTTAACAAAAATTGTCTCTACCGATGCCCACTTTGATCAGATTGGTCAGCCGCAGCTGGGCCTCGGCGAGCCATTGATCGGCGCCCGCTTCCTGTCCCAACACCAAGCGTTCGCGCACCAAAGCCGCGGCGCTGGCCACTGTAGCCCACTGGAAAGGGATCGTCTGCGCCACCTCTTCTGCCTGCTGGAGCAAAGCGTGGGCCGCTGATCGATCGCGCCGGGTCTGTTTGATGCGCGCACCCAGAATGTAACCTTCAAGGTGTAGCCAACTTCCTCCTTGGCCATGCAGCCGTTCGAGGCCGGTTTGCAACTGTTGCTCGGCGAGCGTAAGCGCATTCCATTCATAGTTGAGCCGCCCCAGGTTAATGTGTGCCTGCGCCGTGATCGGCAGGTGTTCCATGCCATGTTCTATCGCCTGCGCAAGTGCTTGGCTGTAGGTTGTGGCGGCTAGCCGGAGTTGCCCTTCCACCATGCGCGTGCGCGCCAGGCTCATCGTGCCGACCAACGCCGAATAGCGATTACCGATCATCTGGCAAAACTGGATGGCCTCGATTAAGGTCTGTTCGGCGGCACGCACCGCACCATCCATCTCGTAAGCAAAACCCAGACAGAGCAGGGCAACGCTCCGCCAATGGCCCATGGTTGGTGGGAGTTGAGCCAAGGCCTGCTGGGCATAGGCAATAATGCCAGCAATATCTTCCTGTTTGCTCTGCTGCGCAGCGCGGATGGTGGCTAGGATTCCCTGGAGTTCGGTGATGGTGACTTGCGCTCCCGCGTCTGCGTTAGCCAACGCATCTTCTGCTTCCTGCATCAGTGTCGCCACCGTGGCCGCAGACGAATCGGCCAGGAAGTGGACCCAGGCCTGGGTCAGCAACAAGCGTGGTCGGCGGCGCTTCACAGGGATGGGCAGGGCCGCCAGCCAATGTTGCAGGGTCACAAACCCACCCTGCATCCAGAATGCTTCATCGCGCTGCTCGATTAGATCTGCCGCCCGGTCAAAATCTTCTCCGGCTAGGGCATGCTGGATCGCTTCGGTGATCAACTCGTTTTGCGCAAACCAGGCCGCGGCGCGCCGGTGCAACTCCGCTTCCAGTTGTGGGTAACGGCGGTGCAAACGTTGGCGCAACAGATCGGCAAAAAGATGGTGATAACGATACCAGCACCGTTCGTCATCCAATGGGATGAGGAAGAGGTTGGCGCGTTCGAGTGTTTCGAGGATTTGTTGCGTAGGGGAGATACTGGATTCCCAATCCTCGCCCCGCCCTCGCCCCGCCCTCGCCCCGCCCTCGCCCCGCCCTCGCTCCGCCCTCGCTCAAGATCGCATCACACAATGCGGCGCACAGCCGCTCTGCGATCGACGTGTGTAGCAGGAAGTGCTGCGTCGCCTCGGGCAGTTGACTCAGCACTTCGAGGGTGGGGCATAGAGTTTGGTCTGGAGCAAGGGCATGGACATGGCTAATCTCTGCGCGCTTGATAAAGACCGACACACGGTTTACTACACCTATTTTACCAGAAAATTCTGATTTGCAAATCACTATGATTGTAGAAATCCAACTTTGGTTAGAGCCGACTGCTCCTGTTTGCCGACGGGTTGGTCGTCTATGATCTAACCTTACCATCTAACCCGAGACAGATGTCGCGCACTAAGCTATATTGTAAGCTTAGGCCGAGAAAGGTTGCGATGTCGAGGGATTGTGCCAAGAGATTGTGAGGTGCAACAATGCGTTTCTTTTACCAAATTCGGATTCGGGGTCAACTCACGGATGATTGGTCAGATTGGTTCGTCGGTTTGCAGATCACCCCACTCGCCTCTGGTGAGACATTGCTCGCTGGGCAGTTGGATCAGGCGGCGCTACATGGGGTGCTGGCGCGCATTCGCGACCTAAATCTGATCTTGCTCGCCGTTGGTGTGACGGAGATGGATACGGACAGAACAGCTAGTGAACAGTTAGAAGCAGAACAGTAAAGTCAAACAGTAAAGTCTGAAGCTAAAACAATTTCAACCACCCAAAGGAGATCGTTTATGAATACAATGCAAACAGCTCAACCTGCGCTGTCCGCTGCGCCCGATCGACTGCGTGTAGCCAGCTGGCTGAACCATCGCCCATTATGGGGCTACGGCATACTCGCCTATGGCATCAGTTTGATCTTGTTGCTGGGCGCTGTTGCTGCCATCCAGTTCGACTTTTTCTCGTCGGACTCCCCAGTATTGGGGCTGATCAACCAGATTGCCGTCTTTGGTCCGGCGTTAGCCGCATGGGTGGTGATCGCCATCACGCAGGGTCG
>JBBRVA010000924.1:0-3278 GCA_038247295.1 Caldilineales bacterium
GTGAATCAGTAGGACAGTGAGACAGTACAAACACTGTTCTACTGTCCTACTGATTCACTGTCTTACTTACGCCCAAGTGTAATAGCTTTACTACAACGCGGCGTAATTGACTATACAGGTATCAACCACCAGTTATCAGATTGAGCACTGATACCTGGTGGTTGATACCTGGTGGTTGATTTACCCTCTACCAGAGGTAGTAGCTAAAAATAGTGTACTAAATGAAGATGAAGACTTTATGAAATCAAGATGAAGTTTTTCATCATCTTGATGCGCGAGGATTTGTAAGCGAGAAGCTACAGTGGGCTAAGGGCTAAAAGATCGTAAAAATATAACTTGAACCACTGCTCGGCGCGCCTAGCGGCCACCACTGGTTCGCGCTCCGGTTTTTGATCAGTGCTCCGCGATGACCATTGCCTGGAAACGTGCCTCGTCCCATTGCGCGCCCCAGCCTGGTTCATCGGGTGGCGCCAGGTGACCGTCCTCGATTAGCGAGCCGTTGAGCATGCCCCATTGTTCGCCTTGTTTGCGATTGCCGTCGGCCGCCAAGAAGAAATATTCGTAAAAATCAGTGTTGTCGATGCAGCAACCCAGGTGGGCGTGCAACAGTCCAAAGAGACCGCCTTGGCCGTTAAGCTCGATATTGGCACTGTAGAGCTCGGCAAAGTGCGCCATTTTTAGCACTTGCGTCGTGCCATTGCGGGCATTGGCGCGCAGCCGGTCGGTCGCACCGTGGATCAGCCATTGCGCCGACAACCCCACATCATGCATCAGCATTTCATTGCCCATCACCGGGATCGTCAAGGCCCGGCAAAGCTCCTGGTATAGGTGCATCTTCTGTTCGTGAAAAGGCTCTTCTAGCCAGACGAAGTCCAATGCTTCCATCACCCGCCCCACCTCAATCGCCTCACGTAAATCGTACGAACAGACCGGGTCGTTGATCAGGTCATAATCTGGCCCGACTTCCTGGCGCACGGCGTGAAAGATGGGGATGTCGGCCTTGCCGCCCTTGTAACTGTGGAACTTATAGGCGTTGATCCCCATGCCGCGCCCGATCTCGATTGCCTTCAAGTAATCGGTCTGCGTGCCGTCGCCACCGGTTAGATAAACCGGAAAACGTGGGCGTACGCGGCCAATCAGCGCGTGGACGGGCAAATTGGCGGCTTTACCGGCAATGTCCCACAGGCAGTTGTCAAAATCGCCAAACCAGCCGGGTGGTTGATAGACCCAACGCGTGCCTTTGTGCAACAGTTGATAGAGGCGCTCACGGTGCAGCGGATCTTCGCCAAGCACCTGGTTGCGCAAAATCTCCACCTGGGCGGGCGTCATATTGGTCGTACAGCGGCCCGTTACACCTGCATCGGTGCTCACTTCGATAAAGGCTTGCTGGGCAGGACGTTCGCCCGGCAAGCCCGTGTGCGTGTATTGGATGCGGCGCAAGTTGGGTACTTGAATCAGCTTGAGCGCGCGGCCGGTCTGCGCCGGATTCTCCAAAATGTAGAGTTTGACTTCAGTGATTTTCATGGCTTCCTCGTTTTTAAAGTAGTGGTTTGGGGAGACAGGGAGACAGGGAGACAAGGAGATAGGTCGTACTTCGTATTTCCCTGTTTCCCTCGCCTTTACAATTCCAGCGGCACACCGTATTTCTCCGCCATAGCCCGTAACTCCGCCACCACGACGGGTGTTAGGGGAATCCCGTCGCGCAGACGTTTTAGTTCGGTCTCGTGCTCGATCTCGCCGGCCACGTAGATGCGATCATGGCCGAGCGCTTTGGGTGCGTCGTGCAGCGAGCGGATCATGGCGTCCATGCCGCGCTTAAACTCATCGGGCGAACGGAAAAGATCGACTCGGATTGCGCCGAAGAAGTGGCCATCATTCTTGAGCTTGTAGCCCTCGAAGGCCATTGGGTCATCGCCGTATAGTTCATCCCAGCCACCAGACAGCACATTGCAGAGCACCGAAACCATCATCGCCAACCCATAGCCCTTGTGGCCGCCCAATTCGCGCGTGCCGCCTAACGGGTAGAGATAGTGGACCTGAGTTGGATCGGTGGTGGGCTGGCCATCCTCATCGGCGCCCCAGCCCAATGGGATCGACTGGCCGGCATCGCGCATCATCGTGATCCGGTTGAAGGGCACGGTGGAGGTAGACATATCGAGCAGCCAGGGTGGTTCGGCCAGAGTGGGAAAGGAGATGCTGATCGGGTTGGTGGAAAACGACGATTTGGCGCCAAAGGTGGGCATCACACCATAATCTCGATCGCGGGCATAGAAGCGCGCGGTCAGGCTGATGCCGATCATGTCTTCGCTCAACGCCATCCACGGATAGTGACCGGCCGCGCCATAGTGATAGCTGTTGTGCATTGTCACCAGCCCAATGCCCGATTGGCGCGCTTTGGCCATTGCCAAACGCATGCCCCAACAGCCGGCAGCCATCCCCAACCCTTCGTCGCCATCTACGCGCGCTGAAACGGGCGTTTCGCGTTCGATTTTAAAATTCGGACGTAAATTAAGAATGCCCCGTTCAATCAGGTTCAAATAGATCGGTTGGATGTTACGTACACCGTGCGTATCTACGCCGCGCCGGCTGGCGTAGAGCAGAACGTTGGCGGCATCGGCGGCGTGTTCGGGTTGCACACCCGCGTTTACAAAGAGCTTTTCGACAAACGTGTGTAAAACATCTGCTTGAATCGTCGCAGCGGTTGTCATGGTTCATTTGTCACTTTCTTTAATAGGGAGAAAACAGGTAAACAGGTAAATAGGTAGACAGGTAATTGGCCAGGTTGGATTCAAGGTCTAATGATACTAAATTTTGCTGCGTTTGAAAATGACGCTTTCTGGGGGTGTCCCAAATTTTTTGGTACAATTAAAATTGGCTGCTGAAAGTAGCAAGTCGCGACTAGGGTACCCCAAAGTAGGGTAGGGAGATATATCGAAGCCACGAATCGAACGAGAAATCGAGGTAGGTACGTTGCTGGCGGCGGGGTATAGCCAACGCGAGCTAACGCGGCAGTTGGTGATTGCACCGCACACAATGTATGTGCATGTGTTGTCGATCCGCGACAAGCTGGGTTGTCACAACACGCGCTAGGTGCGGTTGTTGGTTTCTAGCGCATCGCGCTAAGATGATAGTGGCGTCTAAGGTCAAAGGGTCCCGTTGAGGGTCTTTATGCCAGTTCTTCAAACTGGTTGATTTTAACGGGAGGATGATCGGGAAAGCGGGCGATAATCTCCAACTCGCCGCCCATTGCCTCAATGTAAGAACGCAGGGTACTGACA
>JBBRVA010000925.1:0-3274 GCA_038247295.1 Caldilineales bacterium
GGCTTCGCAAGAAACCGAACCCGCGTTGGGCTGGGCCTATGCCAAATTTCTGGGTGCGCTAACCACCAAGCCCACTCAATCTGGCGCTGAACTAGCGAGCAATATTGTTAAAACCTATATTGTCAACGACATGATGATTGTCGACAATGAGGCGCGCACCAACTATTTAGCCGCACTCGGCGCCGACGCGATCAGCGCCAAGGCGATGGCAGCGCAGATGAGTGAGGATGTCACCTTGACGGCGGTTGATTTGAGCAAGTTTACACCGCTGATGGCTGCGCTCAATGAATTTGCTTTTGCGCTCACCGGCGCAGATCCGGTTGCCGTTGCCAAAGCGCGCACCTATGCGCAATCCTTTGAATCAGTCTTTGACCCACAACAGCCCTCCCCTTATATTGATTTGGGCCATTTTGCTAAATTGGCGGCGGAGTTTGCCGAATCAGACGAAATCGATGCTGCACTCAAAAATTTACAAAAGGCCTACAAAGCAGCCATCCTAGCCGAGATCAGCGGTAGCCAACGGCCTGGGGCCAGTGGATTTTCGATCTTTTTCCCTACCCCAGAGCTCCTCTTTAGCGTTGGCACCGAATCCAGCGAACAATCTTATACCGCCTATGCCAGCCGCTTTGCCGGTGCATCGCTGTGGGATGATTTTCTGCTTTTCCATTACACTAATCTAGATATCGACCCAGAGGCCGTAGCGCTTGATCTGCTCGACCCCGAAGTTGGCGCAGCCGCCGATCTGGCCGACTATGCGGCCCCGCTGTTCGTGGACGAAGGCGAAATTACCACGCCCGGGGTGGATACCGACCTGACCATGACCCCACTGGAAGTCAGCAGCGAAGAAATCACCGCCGATGAAACGGTGCTCCTGAGTACGCAAATCCAAGGCGAAAATGTCGGCTACGTCTATATCGAGGTGACACGCTATGAGGAGGAGACTGAAGCCTATATCCTCGAAGATATGGACTTTATTGCCAGCGATGACAACGAAGAGACCGACGGCGTTGTCTACCCAGCCTGGACAAGCGACGACCTGGATGATTTTCTCTACGAGTGGTCACCCACCATCTACAGCCTGAGCGATGGCGTCGATGAAGCGTTTGCTCTTTTTGAACCAGCAGTCTATGGCGCAGACCAGGAAGACACCGAATACATGGTGCGCGGCATCTACACCTTTGCCGATAGCCAGGACGAACGTTATGCCTTGATGCATTTTGACGGCGACCTCAATTACAAATACATCTTCGGCTACTCGGATCTGGACGGCACCGGTGCGCCGCGCGAGATCACGCCCCGCGAAGGCGACTACTTCACCATTTTGGAACAACGGTACGTCGTCGATGATGCAGGTGAGTGGATCATCAGCGAGCAACTGGGCGACACCTTGACCTTCTACGGTGAGCCTTTCACGGTTACCGCCTACGAAGGCTATCCAGGCGAATACTCACTGGGTATCATCGTCGAGGATTTGCTGGGCAACAGCATTGCGGAATACGCAACCGTGTACGTGGTCGAAAACTAGGGGCCGGTAGGGCATAAAGAGCGATACAAAGCAGCGTACTGCGTAAAACGTACTGCGCAAGGGTACGCAGTACGTTTTACGCAGTACGCTGCCGAAAATGCGCCCATGTTGGCGATCAACCGCAAGTTGGGCGACCAACCCTTGCCCAGCATTGAACAACTGGTCAAACACATTGGCTCGCCACAGGAAGCATAAACAATGGCTGCACCACTAGCAATGCCTGATTTTCTCTCGCCTGCGCTGATTCAACAAAATGCCACCGCCGCCGGTCTGGATCAGGCCGTGATTGCGCAACTCCTGGCGCTGGCGGAGCGCGTCGCCGCAACGCCAGCCCTGCGCCAGTGCACCGAACAACTTTATGCGCAAACCTATCAGCGCGCCGAAACAGGGATTGAGCCGACCCCCGAAACGCTCTTTGGTGCCGAGGTCAACAAACTCTATCTGCTGCTGGCCGTCGATGCCGTGCGCCAATTGCGCGCCGTACATGAAGAGCGAGGTATTCCCGACGCCATTACGCAGGAGAGCTACGGTGCCTTACCCATGTCCGTCCAGCGCTTTGCCGAATGGCACGCGGGTCAGATTGGTCTGGAAGATTGGGTGGCACGCTACTGGTTTGGGCGCGTCGTGGCCTCAGGCGACCTCTACCGGCTCGGGCGCATGGAGTTCATTTTAGCGCCGTTTGAAGGCAATATCCGCGTCTATCGTCACAAACAGAGCGGACAGGTGCAGGCGTTGGCGGAAGCGGGCGTGCGTTTTACAGCAGATGGTTATCTGCCCTACCAGTTTAATGCGCCAGCCTATACGCACTATGGCTGGCGCCAAGCGGAAGAAACTGCTGCGGGCTGGACGGCCACGCTCGACGAAGACGAAACTCATGTGGTTGGCACGCCGATCTCGCCGTATGGCTATGCGCTAGCTACGCCGCAACAACTGGCCAAGGTGGCGTGGGAATTGCTCCTGCGCAACGGCGATACCATTCTCGATATGCACATCCCGAACTTTATGCCGCTCCAGCTCGACCTGCTGCAAGCCTCACTGCAACGGGCGCGCGATTTTTTCGCGCGCTATCATCCCGAACGCCCCTTCCAAGCCTTTGTCTGTAGCTCGTGGATTTTCAACACCCAATGGGTGGATTTCCTGCCCGCTAGCTCCAATCTGCTCGCCTTTCAGCGCCAAGGCTATCTCTTTCCCATGCCCTCCGATGGTGCAGACGGTATGTACTTTATCTTTGGTGATTGGCTGGTGGATCTAGCCACTGCGCCGCAAGCGACAGCGTTACAGCGCGCCGTCGTGGCGCATCTGCGCGCCGGGGGTCAGTTGCGCGAGGGTGGCTTCTTGCTACTGCCAGAGGACGTTGCGAAGTTTGGACACGAGCCGTATCGCAAGTTCCAGGCGCGGTAGCTCAATTCCATTTGCAACAAATCGGGACTGGCGCGTCATACCTCCACACCCCGAATAGCCGCGGCGAGGGCTTGATTGCCGCCGTACTCCTCGCGGACAACGGCGAGGAGGGTAGCCAGCCGATGATGTTTCTGCGCTTCGCGCAGGATCGCGTGCCAGTTGTCCACGGCCCGATCACTCACCGCAATCGTGACAATGGGCAAGCCGGCATCTTCTGCCACCCGGGTCGCGCTAGGCTTGTCTGGGTAGAGATCGGCCAGCACGTTGCGCAATTGGCGGATGGCGGCGGGGGAGGGCGTCACGGCTGGCGCGCTGGTGTGGAGTGTGGAAGGTGTCGACGCAGACGAA
>JBBRVA010000926.1:0-3264 GCA_038247295.1 Caldilineales bacterium
ATTCTGGGTGTTGAAGAGCTAAGCGAAGATGACAAATTAACCGTCTCGCGCGCGCGCAAGATTCAGCGCTTCCTCACGCAGCCGATGTATGTGGCCGAACAGTTTACGGGTACGCCTGGCAAGTTCGTCAAGATCGAAGAGACCGTGCGTGGTTTTCGCGAAATTCTCGACGGCAAGCACGACGATCTGCCCGAAGCTGCCTTCTACATGGTGGGCACCATTGAGGAAGCTGTGCAAAAAGGTGCGCAACTCCGCGCCCAAGGATAATCCGACATGCCGATTCTAGTCGATATTGTCACACCGGAACGCCGACTCTTGTCCCAAGAAGTGGATATGGTGACAGTGCCTGGCGTTGATGGCTACATGGGTATTTTGCGTGGTCACGCGCCGTTGCTTTCGACGCTCGACATCGGTGAAATTGTGCTGCGCAAAGGAAACGATGTGCAATATATTGCCATCGGCGGCGGCGTCATTGAAGTGCGGCCAGACAAGGTGACAATTCTGGCCGAGAGCGCGGAAAGCGCCGATGAGATCGATATTCAGCGCGCCGAGGCGGCACGTGAGCAAGCCCGTATGTCTGTAGAGACGAGTGGCCCGGCTAAGTACAATCCAGAAGCATTAGCAGCCTTACGCCGTAGCAATTTGCGCTTAAAAGTAGCGCAGAAACGGCGCCATCGCTCAGGCCCGCATTTTGAGGGTGATTCACCTCAATAGATGCCGCGCCATTGATTCGGCCCTTTCGATAGATTCAGCAATATAATGCTGCAATGATTGTTATGCGGCGATTCTGAAAAAGGTGATGAACCGGGTTCCTGACGTCTAGGAACCCGGTTTTTTTGCATGAATTTTAGTTATTTCCCTACAGAGATAACATTAGACATTATCGGGAATAAGGAATTTACACGAGAGCGGACAATTTGCCCACCAGAGGTAGGAGCTTATTCCCGATAATGTCTATTATTGGGCTTGATGCACTGTTCAATTGCTTGATTCCTGTTATAATGAAGCATAACTTGCTTATTTTCCCTAAATGAGGGCTAATGCCAGGCAATTTGTGTTGGTATCTGAGGGTATAAACGGTAACTATGTTTGAAAAACATATTGGGATAGATTTAGGTACGGTCAACGTGCTCGTCCACGTCAAGGGTCGTGGCATTATTATGCATGAACCCTCGGTGGTGGCGATCCGCCTGCGCGACAACACAATGGTGGCGGTGGGCCATGAAGCATATGACATGGTAGGCCGCACGCCGGAAAGTATCGAAGTGGCGCGCCCCATCCGTGATGGTGTGATCGCCGACTTTGTGGTGACTGAGCATATGCTGCGCTATTTTATTGAAGCCGTGGTTGGGCCGCAGAATCGGATTTTCCGTAACCTCTTCAAACCTAAGGTGATGATCAGCACACCGCGCGGTGTTACCAGTGTAGAAGAGCGCGCCGTACACGACGCGGCAATGCAGGCTGGCGCTGGAGCAGCCTATCTGATTCCAGAGCCGTTGGCCGCGGCCTATGGCGCTGGCTTGCCAATTGGTACACCTACTGGCAACATGGTGCTAGATATGGGCGGTGGTACAACCGAGTGTGCCGTGGTTTCGATGTATGATATTGTAGTCTGGAGTAGCGTACGTGTCGGTGGCAATCGCTTTGATGAAGCAATTGTCAATTACGTGCGTAAAAAGTATAACTTGTTGATTGGTGAGCAAAGCGCGGAAGAGATCAAGATTGGGATTGGCAGTGCGTTGCCAATGGAAGATGTGCGCTCGATGGAAGTACGTGGGCGCGATCAGGTGACGGGTTTGCCCAAGATCATCCACATCAATAGCAGCGAAGTGACAGAAGCGATCAGCGAACCATTGCAGGCCGTGGTAAGCACCGTGCGCGCCACCCTGGAAAAAACACCACCCGAACTGGCCGCTGACATTATTGATCGCGGTATGGTTCTTACGGGTGGTGGTTCACTCTTGCGTAATATTGCCCAGTTGTTGACGCATGAGACGGGGGTGCCCTGTTACGTAGCCGAAAATCCAATTGCGTGTGTGGCGTTGGGGGCAGGGCGTGCTTTGGAGAATTATGAGATTATGCGGCGTAGCTTGCCCATCGTACCAAGTTAATTCCTGCAAACTTTGTCTTGACGTTTTGACCAAAATAGAAAGTTATATTACAATTCCTCTCGCTTTTGCTAGCAGCGCAAGGTGCCTTCATTTTTATCCATTAGAACTAATTCCTGCTTAGTTTATCGGCCCATGCCTGCGCGCGATTGAAATCATGACCTCTTGGAGAAAACATTGTTACAACGTAAAACGATTCGTACCGAACATGCACCTGCTGCGCTGGGTCCCTATTCCCAAGCCATTCATGCCGGCAGTCTAGTCTTTGCTTCTGGCCAACTCGGCCTTGACCCCACCACTGGTAAATTACAAGAAGGAATCGAAGCCCAGACCCATCAGGCACTGGCGAATGTGGCTGCTGTTTTGCAGGCGGCTGGCACCGGCGTGGAAAAGGTTGTTAAAACGACGATTTTCCTGGCTAATATGGCAGACTTTGCGAAAGTCAACGCCATTTATGGTGAAATCTTTCATACTGAACCACCTGCCCGCAGCACAGTTCAAGTCGCTGCTCTACCTTTGGGTGGCCTTGTAGAGATTGAAGTCGTTGCATTAGCCTAACGGCCAACAACGATAGATAATAAATTAAAATTAGTCATTATCGACAGCGTTTATTTTGCCATTTTATCGATCTGGCAATTGTCTTTTCTATTTGGAGGATGTTTGTTTCACTTATGAGCAATGGTCAATTAACCCTGCAGCTTCAAGTCACTGCACAAAATTCCTGGTTAGGCGCAATGGATCCCACGCATCCCATGGCGCAACTGTTGGCGGACTTCGACCTCGCGCTCCACGAGCCGCGCATGGGCGAAGTGCGTACCGGTATCGTGGTTGATAAGCGCCCGCACGAGTTGCTGATTGACATCGGTTTTAAATCCGAAGGCGTCGTCAATGGTCGGGAGTTAGAGCGAGTCAGCGAGGAGTTTGCTGCGCTAAAGGTGGGCGATGAAATCCCGGTCTATGTTCTGCGCGAAGACAAAGACGGTAATGTCTTGTTGAGCATCAGCCGCGCACTGGCCGAACAAGACTGGGAGCGCGCCGAAGGGTTGATGCAATCGCAAAACATCTTTGAAGGGATTGTTGAAGCCTTTAACCGTGGTGGTGTGATTGTACGCGTAGGCCAGGTGCGTGGCTTTGTGCCCGCCAGCCAGCTCAATGC
>JBBRVA010000927.1:0-3262 GCA_038247295.1 Caldilineales bacterium
CTAAGGTCAAAGGGTCCCGTTGAGGGTCTTTATGCCAGTTCTTCAAACTGGTTGATTTTAACGGGAGGATGATCGGGAAAGCGGGCGATAATCTCCAACTCGCCGCCCATTGCCTCAATGTAAGAACGCAGGGTACTGACATACATGTCGGTGCGGCGTTCGATCTTGGAGACAGCGGTTTGATTGATGTGCAGGATTTCGCCAACTGTCTGTTGCGAGCGCGCGCGTGCTTTGCGCAATTCCTGTAATGTCATCTCCTCAGCGATCAGCTGCTTGGTTTTTTCTGCAATCGCCGCTTGCTGCGTTTGCGGCAGGGAGGCAAGCACGCTTTCAAGAGTCTCTGCCATTGTTTTTCTCCATTTGTTGCAAATGTTGTTGATAGCGTTGTTCCGCTATGGGAATGGCCTTTTTGTACCATTTGACATCGCCACGTTTGTTACCACCGACCAGGAGAAGAGCCCGCCGCTTTGAGTCGAAGATGAAGAGAACTCGCCAAGGATTACCCTGAACCTGCACGCGTAGTTCCTTGAGATTCGCGAGTTGGGAACCTTTAAGGGTGTCTACATGGGGTCTGCCCAAGCTAGGACCGAATGCCCTCAAAAGTCCTATATAGGCAAAGATAGCGGTCTGTATATCTTGCTCCTGATCTAAGAGCCAAGCCTTAAAACTGGTGTCTAACAATACTTGCCATTCCATAGAGGTAATATATGCCATTGAGATACTAGTTGTCAAGCGGATGATCTGCTTGCTTGGGCTACTAATCGCCTTGCTTTTACTCTTCGACACAGCAATTTGCCAAAAATCGCTGCTAGATGGATTGTTTAAATATTAGTGTCATGATCACACTAAATTTGCATCTATGGCGATTTTGGTGTATATTACCTATTAGTGTATGTAAAACACTTTGTTCAGGCGGATGAGGGCACGTTTCCCCACTGCCCACAGTCGGAGGCTAGAAAGAATGCCAGAAAGAATAAACGAGGAGAACGAAGCATGACAAAGCTGGATGAACAAGTTGTGCCAGTAATTCAACGGGCGTTGGCAGAAGACATTGGTGATGGCGATGTGACCACAGTATCCACGGTGCCGCCGGATACATTTTATGTGGGCAAAATGATTGCCAAAGCCGCCGGCATTGTGGCTGGTTTATCCGTAGCCCGGTTGACATTTGATCTGGTGGCGGCGGCTCAAGGTGTCGACGGCCAGGTTGAATTTAACGCTGCCGTTCAAGATGGCGCATCGGTGACGCGCGGCGTGGTAATCGCAACCGTACGCGGTCCTGGCCGGGTGCTCTTGACGGCCGAGCGGACGGCCCTCAATTTTCTGCAACGGATGTCGGGTATTGCCACGTTGACCGCGCAGTACGTGGCGGCGGTGCAAGGCTCTAAGGCAAAAATCTTGGATACGCGTAAAACTGCGCCAGGGCTGCGTCTGCTCGACAAGGCTGCGGTGGCACTAGGCGGCGGCACCAACCACCGGCATGGCCTGTACGACATGGTGCTGATCAAAGAGAATCACATTGCGGCCGCCGGTGGCATTCGCGCCGCGGTCGAGCGGGTGCGCGCCCACGATACGCGCCAACGTCCGATCGAAGTCGAAGTGCAAACGCTCGCTGAACTGGAAGAAGCGCTGGCGTTGCAGGTCGATCAGATCATGTTGGACAATATGAACTTGGAACAAATGCGCGCTGCCGTGCGCTTTGTGCATGGCCAAACGCCGTTGGAAGCGTCTGGCAATGTGTCGCTCGAGACCGTGGCCGCGATTGCTGCCACCGGCGTTGATTATATTTCGGTTGGCAAGCTGACCCATTCGGTCGAAGCCTTTGACATTAGCTTTTTGTTGAATCAGGAAAAGGAGTGATTGGTAAGTGGTAAGTGGTAATTCGTAGCGACTAGGATCATGAACATTTACCACTTACCACTTACTCCTATATTTATCGATAAGGGGAACCAAACAATGTCCGCAATTCAAGCACAATCGGTGCAAGAAACCTATCAGATCATGCAGGCCAAACTGCGCGCCGTCGTGCCAGATGTTGAGCTCTACATCAAAGCCGAGTTGGTCTATGAGATCAACCGCTTGAAACAAGAGAAAAACGCTGTGATTTTGGGCCACAACTATATGGAGCCGGCGCTCTTCCATACGATTCCAGACTTTGTCGGTGATTCGTTGGCCTTGAGCCGCATGGCGGCCGAAACCGACAAGGACATTATCGTCTTTTGTGGGGTAGAGTTTATGGCCGAAACCGCCAAGATTTTAAACCCCACCAAGACCGTGTTGCTGCCCGCTGCCCATGTCGGCTGCTCGCTGGCCTCGAGTATTACGGCGCAAGATGTGCGCAATTTGAAGGCGCAATATCCTGGCGTGCCGGTGGTTACCTATATCAACACCTATGCGGATGTCAAGGCCGAGTGCGACATCTGCTGCACGTCGGGCAACGCGGTCGCCGTTGTCGAGTCACTCAACAGCGACACGATTATCTTTATTCCCGACGAGTATCTAGCGCGCAATGTGGCGCAGGAGACCGGCAAACGGATTATCATTCCCTCGCTCCAGAAAAATGGTGCGAATGGGACGCATGCCAAAATTGATCTCGAAATGAACCTGGTTGTACAGGATAAATTCGACTTTATTGGCTGGCATGGCCGCTGCGAGGTGCATGAGAAGTTTACGGTGCAAGACATTCTGGATGTGCGCGCCCAATTCCCGACGGTCGAGATTTTGGCCCATCCGGAATGCAGCCCAGAAGTCGTGAGTGCGGCTGATTTCTCGGGCAGCACCACTGCTATGATCCGCCGTGTGGAGACGAGTAATGCCCCGCAATTCCTGTTGCTGACTGAATGTGCAATGGGCGACAATATTATCGCTGCCAATCCTGACAAAGAGATGTTGCGGCTGTGCAGCGTGCGCTGTCCACACATGAACCAGATCACACTGGAGGACACGTTGGATGCTTTGCGCTACAATCGCTACGAAATCAATGTGCCCGAAGAGATTCGGCTGCGCGCCGCCCGCTCGGTGGAGCGGATGATTGCGATTGGCTAGAAGATGACAGGATGACAGGGTGACATGGTGACAAGATGACATGGGTAGTCCCTCTGTCATCCTGTCATCTTGTCATCCTGTCACCCTCCGAAGCTACTGCTTACTTGGAGCAATCTATGACAAACATTCCTGCCCCTACCAACTTGATCGAAACGGAAGTGCTGATCATTGGTTGTGGCATTGCGGGTTGTACAGCGGCAATCAATTTGGCTGATGC
>JBBRVA010000928.1:0-3262 GCA_038247295.1 Caldilineales bacterium
AGCCCCAATGAGGCTGGGGTGGTTTCATATGTTTATGCCATTGGCCGGGTTGAAGCGCGTTTCCCAAATCTTGCCGCAGAAAAGGAGTTTGCCCAGGCGACCGGACGGACAGACACCGCTGGGAAAACCGATCAACAAAGCTTCCACGCCGTGCTGTCCCAACGCCAGAACCGCTACTTGGTACGCCAACTCTGTTGGGTGTTGAGCATCCAAGGGTTGGACACCTATCTATTATTACCACGCGACCCGGCAGAACTCGATTTATTGGTGGAGGCTATCCGCCCGACTGCCAGTCCAAGTGACATTGATGTCGTCATCGGCATGCGCGGACCCATTGCCCCGCCGCAGATGTGCAACGGACTGATGGTCCCGATCGTCGCCTTCGATCAGATCTATTCGTTCGACCGCGATGCGCTGATCAAGGCCATTCCTTGTCCAGAGAAGATCGCACCTGAACAATTTGGCCCTGCGGCTGAGGAACTCTTCGACCGGATTATGCAATTGACGGACAATGCCGGTGCGACCGACGAACATCGCGCCTTGAACTATATGGCAATGCGTTATCCAGCCATCTATGCCAAGGCGGCCGAGGAATTTGGACAGTCCTGTTCGTTGACTGGTGTGGAAGTGCGCCCCTCGCCCTTAAGCAGCACGCGCAACATCGTCGATGTGATCTTCGCCTATACCAACCGCAACACCGATTTCACGGAGAAGTTTTATGCGCGTTGCGACATGACCGAGGAGTTTCCCTTCCTGGTTACGAAGCTATCGCCATATTATGATCGGTAAACCTAACAAACTGAGAAAAGGAGATATAAAATGAACAAAATGAAAATGCCGGGATTTACGGCAGAAACTTCGCTTGGCTCAACCATTCGAGCATACCGGGGCAGGGTTGGGTCTGATCGCCGAAGCAGGAGTGAAGTATCTATGCAGTTGGATGACCCGCGATTTACGAGGCCTAAACGCTTTAGACCGATAAACTGGGAACACCCGTTTAAAACGCCCGGGCCTTTGAAGCAGACCTGTGATACGGGAGCAGCAGACTGTTCGAGACGTTGCAGCAGCAACTTGCGTGAAGCCAACCTGGCATGCAACAACCCCGATGTAAGCGATAAGCAAGCGTGCATCAATGACAATGCAAATCGGGCGGCGAATTGTCAAACAAATTGTTCTGCAGCTTTTCCGCCGTCCTTTGACTGTCTTTTTTAGGGATTTCGATAGTTTGAGCCGGATCGTGTCGGCTCAGCCGAACGTGCGGGCCAAGCCGCGCAGCGAACTGCGTTCTTCGTAGGCGCGCAAAATCTCCTCGCGCTGCTCGTTGGTGTAGCCGTTGGGTTGCGGCGCTTCGCGGCTGCTGCTGCGGCAGTCGTTACAAAAGTAACGCTGCTTGCCGTTTTTCGTCAGGCCGTGCTTGACGATCTTTTCGCTGCCACAGTGATAGCACTTAAGAATCTTGGTGACCATACGGGGCTGAGGCTACCACCTCTCACCCGCTTGAGCCACTACCAAAATTTGATCTACTGTAGCCGCCTTGGATGAGAAGCAAGTATTTGAAAGGAAATATGGTTCTCCTCAGATTGGTGGGAAACGGCAGTTGACACTGCACCAACAAATTCATGAGGTCGGCGAAGGTCACCTAGTTTGTCTACCTGCGTAAGCAGGCTTCGTAGCTTTGCGATCAAAACTGTACTCGCAAAATTCCCACCAATCTGAGGAGAACCGGAAATATTTACATGAATACAATCAATATGCCGGGATTTACGGCAGAAAATTCGCTTTATGTGGGTAGCGACGGCTATCCTACAAAAACAAACTTTGGAGCCACAGGCACAGCCTTTGGTTCTTCCGCGCAAGTTACAGCGGCAGCCTTCGGCCGTTTTAATAACCCGTTTCCGACCATCAGATGTTGTAGCGCAGATAGGCATTATTGCGCTTCCTTTCATTATCGCCCGGGGTCGAAATGCTCGTGCAGTCATGGTTTTGATGGTGAGCCTATCCTTTACTGCAATCCGCCGGTAGCGCATCAATAATCTGCGTGATCTGCGATAGCAGGTTGCGGTTGCCGGACACAAGTAGTTTGGTGAGTGAATAGCTTTGCGATATCGATTAGTCGAGAAAGGAGAAATGAAATGAACACCATGAATATGCCAGGATTTACTGCCGACAACTCGATTCATAAGACCAGTGAACGGTACTACATGGCTACTGCTTTTGATTCTCAAAATGCTCCTGCAAATGTCCAACCCGCACTCCCCAGAATTTGTGACGTGCTTGCCGAATTGGTATGGGGTGCTTACAATGAAGGGGCTTACAATAGAGGCGAGTTTTGGTTAAACGTTATGGAACGTGGAGGCTGCTTTAGATAGATTGTCTGGAGTTTTCTTTAGAAAATTCGGGAGACTAACCCACTAGGTCGGGCAACGGTTCTATCGTTGCTCGACTTTTCCATCGAACATATCCACCTAACAATGCGCTCAAATCGCTATCAACTCGTTGAAAGGTGTACATGCCCATGTCGGCCAATCTTCCGCAGCCAACCTCTTACCAGGATGTAAACATTTTCTTAAATCTCTTGCTATCTACCATGCAAGCCATGCTTGGCGATCAGTTTATCGGTCTCTATTTGGGCGGCTCGTTGGCGCTGGGCGATTTCAACCCACAGCGGAGCGATATCGATTTTGTGGCCGTTACCGTGGACGAATTACCGCCTGCGATGATTGGCGCTTTAGAGGAGATGCATACGCGCCTGTGGGCCACAGGCACAAAATGGGCCAGGAAGCTCGATGGAAGTTATGTTCCCCAACCGGTCTTTCGCCACTGGACCGCCGATCATCCGCCGTGCCCTTTTGTGGAGGGGGAGAGCTTTACCCTCACGAATCAAGGCAGTGCCGTGATCCAACGCCACATCCTTCACCGGCATGGCGTGGTGGTGGCGGGACCCAGCCCGCATACGCTGCTAGACCCAGTGGATACAGACGAATTGTGCAGCGCCCTGCGCGACTCATTGGAGAAATGGTGGCGACCCCTGCTCGCCGACCCCGCTTGGGTTGCGCAAAGTCAGAAGCAACCCTTTGCGATTCTCACGATGTGTCGGACGCTCTACACATTGGCGCATGGTGTCGTGGCCTCCAAGCCTGTCGCCGCCCGCTGGTGCCAACAGACGCTTGATCCGCAGTGGACAGCGTTGATCGAGTGGGCACTTACCTGCCCACACGCTACGGAAGCGAATCACCTAGCGGCGACGCTGGGTCTCATTCAG
>JBBRVA010000929.1:0-3255 GCA_038247295.1 Caldilineales bacterium
ATGCTTGGTTGCAGCTCGGCCATGCGCAGGTGGGGCTGGGCGCGCATGGTGGCGCGATCGCGGCTTATCAACAGGCGATTGTTTTGCAAAATGAACTGGGCCACCGCCACATGACAATGTTGCTGGGAGCACTGCTGATCGCTTGGCACGTGCGGTCTATCAAGGCGAACAAACAGTTGACGGCGTGATCACAATGGAGATGTTTGAAGCAGTTTTGGGGCAATAAAAAGAGCTGGGGTTGCTGCTTTCAGCCATACGGCGCTTACAGCAATCTTGTCTGCCGGCGGTTAACCGCCGTACAGACTGCCCAGCTATCTATCTTTAGTATACCATAGCTTGTCAAGAGTCAAACGATGGCAACCATTCATTACGCCCGCCTGGATGAATTCTGGCGCAAAGAACAGAAATACGATTTCCTAGACCAACAGGGCCACATCGGCACGGTCGATTGGCAAGTGCTCGCGCCCGACAAGCACCATCTCTGGCTGACCGAGGGCATGCACGATGAGTTTGAGACGTTTTTGCCGATAGGGACGAAAGAGACCAAAGACGGTACAGAACAAAATGCAATTTTCCAATTGTTTAGCAATGGTGTCAAGACGAACCGGGATAGTTGGGCATACAATTTCGATCTGATCGAGCTTGGTAAAAATATGCGGCGCATGATTGATGTTTATAACGATCATATTTATAGATGGAACCGGCTGACTTCAAAACCGAATATAGACGATTTTGTAGAAGATGATGAGCAAAAGATTAAGTGGAGTGGTGATCTGAAAATTCACCTTGAAGGTGGACGCGCTGCTGAATTCTTGTCAACAAAGCTTCGCCTCTCTTACTATCGACCATTTGTGCGTTCCTATTTATTCTTTGATAGAGTGATGAACAATCGTGTTTACCTACTTCCATTTGTATTTCCGGATTCCAATTCAGAAAATGAAAACCACACCATTTGCACGAGTGGAGTTGCTAGTAATAAGCCATTTCAAGTTTTAGTAACAAATATGCTTCCATGTTTAGACTTACTCGAAAAAACCCAATGCTTCCCCTTCTACACCTACGCCGAAGACGGCAGCAACCGCCGCGAAAACATCACCGACTGGGCGCTCGAACAGTTTCGCCACCAATACGCTGCCGTTGATGCCGATTCCACAATCGAAAATCAAAAATCGAAAATCGAAAAATGGGACATCTTCCACTACGTCTACGCCCTGCTCCACCACCCAGACTATCGCGCCAAATATGCCGCCAATTTGCGCCGTGAGCTGCCGCGCATCCCCCTGGTAGAGGATTTCTGGGCTTTTGCGCAGGCCGGCGCCCGTTTGGCGGATCTGCATGTCAACTACGAAACGCAGCCCGAATATCGCCTCAACTGGATCGAAAATGCCGCCAAGCCGCTCAACTGGCGGGTAGAAAGGATGAAACTGAGCAAAGACAAGCACAGTCTGCTCTACAACGACTTCCTCACCCTGGCCGGCATCCCGCCCGCAGTCTACGCCTACAAGCTGGGCAATCGCTCGGCGCTGGAATGGATCGTCGATCAATATCAGGTCAGCGTAGACAAGCGCAGCGCTATCCGCAACGATCCCAACAACCCCGCCGATCCGCAGGCCATTGTGCGCCTGATCGGCCAGGTGGTCAGCGTGAGTGTGGCAACCGTGGCGATTGTCAACCATTTGCCAGCGCTGGTCATCCGGCCGGATAGGTGATATTCATCTTTATTTTGACAGAAACGGCGGGTCACTCTATAATCGGACAAGGAGACTATTTGTTCAAGCGCAGAAATACGTAATGACTATATCGCTATATCGCCGGAGACCGTCACTGTTCAGGATGTTCTGGCCCTGGCGCGTTATCTTTCCACCGAAGACCGCCATTGGCTGGGTGATCTGCTCCGCCGGCTCGAAGATCCGCCCTTGCCGGAACAGGCCACGCTAGACGAAGCGATTGTCCTCTATCTCGCCAATGCGTGTAGCCTAGACCGCGCCGCCGAGCTGGCCAGGGTGACGCGCTGGGATATTATGGATCGGCTCAAAGAACAGAACATTCCCATTCTTATCTATCATACGCGTAGCGCACAGGAGATTGATGATGTAGCGGAAGAATTGGCGCGCGAGGGCATTTTGTGATTGTCATCAGTGACCTTGACTGCGCAGCAACACGCCATCATCTTTGGTACACACCACCGTCCACGCTAATAAATTGAGTAATAAAGATTCGCTTCAATCCGAGGCAGCAAATAACCCCTTACCCCACCCCGCTTGAACCCCCAATGCACAGGGATTTACCGGCGTAGCCAGCCAGCCGGATCGATAGCTGGCCGTCGGTCGTCAGCTCGCCCTCGCCACGGTCGGTGAGCCTGTTGCCCACCGACCCCGGCGCTACCCCTACCAGCGTTACAATCTCGTTGATGGCGGTTGGCCCGAAATTGAGCGCTGTGACTTGGGTACCTAAACCCACCGGTAATTCGTGGACCATCACTAGCAGCCCCTTGCTGATGACCTCGGGGATAGGCAGTTGGCGGCTGGCATAGATCCGATAAGTCTGGCGGACGGTTAACAAGTGCTGCAACTGACGGACGAACGAGTCGGGCTGTTTGAGTTGTGCAGAAAGGGGGCCATAGAGCGTCTGGGCTTTGGGTAAGCTAGCTTGGGAAACGGTCGCGGCGGGATTCACGTCCATCAGATCGTAGGCACCACGGTTGATCCAGCGTGTATCGCCGTCGCCTATCAACGTTGCGACTGCGGCGGGCGGCAACGGCAACGCGCCCACTAGATCCCAACCGGACAGGGCGAAGACGCCGGGTTGAAAAGCATTGTACATGACGAGGAGCAGATGAACGCGCTGAATCTGACTGATCTGCTCGACCGTCAATTGGCGCAAATCGCGAATGCCAAGCGCGGCGGTAATGATGCTGACAGTTGTGCAGGCGACGCCGTTGGTCACAAAGCGCAAATTGTAGGGCGCGTTTTCCCCGGTTAGCCGCGCGTACATCTCGCGGCGAATCGTCTCGCGCAATTCCGTGCCGGTCCACGTGCGGCCTTGGAATATGTAAATGTCATTTCTATGCAGTGTCCAAAAATGGACCAACTCGAGTGTCAGCTCATCATGATTCTGCAAGGCGTGGATCAGCGACGCCGGATCGATCGCATAGTCATGCACGGTACGCAACATCAGGCGCAAAAATTCCGTGTCACCAGTGATCAGGGCGTGTTGGTAGGCGGGACGGGTGATAAAATCGTACGATAGATCGGC
>JBBRVA010000930.1:0-3254 GCA_038247295.1 Caldilineales bacterium
GGCTATGCCGGCCCCCAAAAAGGCAGTTGGCAACAGACGCTCGATGCCCGTTTTGGCCCCGGCGCCTGGCGGATGAGCCACTATGTGCGCGGCCAAATTGTTGCCAAACAAGCGGCGCTGCGCGAATACGAACAGAGCTATCGTGCCTATCTGCACAGCCACCCAGCGATTGTCGAGCTGCTTGTCACCCTTTGTGGCAATGTCTATGATGACCAGGTATCGAATGTTTATGATCAAGCCTATGACCAGCCGCATACGCCGGCCAATCATTATCAAGATATCGCGGTCCGGCGCGTCATTGCCGAGTTAGCCGAGGATGTGACCTGGCCGACTGTAACCCCAACCGCGGACGAAACGGCTGATCTGACGGATCTAAATGACGGCCAAATTTATCACCTTCCGCGCGCACGCGGATTTCGCGGCCAACACCTGTTGCAGATCCGTAGCGCACATTCGCCTGGCTTCCTGCTTAGCCCGGCCGTGGTGCCGGTCCACGACCCGGCACTGATCATCACGCATCCAGGCATGGATGGCTGGTATCTACACGAAGGCTGCCAGCACCTTTCCGTCGAGGCTTTTTGGCAGATGAGCAAAGTCGTCGAGGTGCGCTATGATCGCTTTCTCGCCCTGCAAGAGCAACGCGAGCACCCGCTAGCTGGCCTGGTGGAGCGCAAGTAAGTGATACAGAATGTGCTCCTGGGCCTCGTTTGTTTAGATATTTATACAAGCAGCGGTCTCTTGCGGCCAGGCTGTGGCATTTTACACAACGCCTTTCATCTGCAACAACTGGGTATGGATCCGATCCTGATCACGCGGATTGGCGACCAGGATGCGCGCCCATTTCGCGATTTCTTGGCGCGCAATGGGATCGCTTTTCTACCCGACCTGATTATGGCCCCCGGTTCATCAGCCTCGATCCAGATTGCGTTGCAAGCGTCGGGCGAAGCGCTGATCACTAATTTTTCACCTGGTGTCGGCGATACTTTTCGTTTGCAGCCGGCTGAAGAAGCACTGATCAGCCAGGCCGATAACCTCCATCTAGTGTTGGTGGGCAATGTTGTAACCGAACTGCTGCGGCTGAGCACCAGTGAAAAGCTAGACAAGCCTCTTGTTTCGGCGGACTTCCTGGCTTTTCAAGATTTCACGGTTGAACGCTTCGCTGAACTGCTGCCCTATCTCGATATCGCCTTTATCGGCTGGAAAGGCGAACTGACCGACGCCACCATTCAATCGATCCGCGCCATCACGAGCGCCCAACGCGCGCTTGTCGTCATCACGCTGGGTGAACGGGGCATTCAGGTTTTCGATACGCTGACCGCGCCCACATTCAGCGAGCGCTTCTTTCCGGTTGAAAAAGTGGCCGTGATTGGTAATACGAATGGCTGTGGCGACGCGTTTATTGCCTATTTTCTGGCCGCCTACTGGCAAAATCAAAACCTGGAAGAGGCGATCGCCCAGGGTAAAACGGGGGGCGCGAGGGCGACGGCGTGGAACTTTGCCTTGCCCGCTAGCGCCTATTGAACGGAGTAAACGATGCACGATTTGCTCATTCATAATTGTCACGCTCTGCTCCTGACTGCCGAACACAAGCCCGAAATCCGGCACAATCAGGATATTATTGTCAACAGGCGCAAGATTCAAGCGATTCAACCGACGGCGCCCACCGCAGACAATCGGGCGCACGAAATTATTGAAGCCAACGAACAACTGGCGATGCCCGGTTTGATCAACACACACGCCCATGTGCCGATGGTGCTCTTTCGTGGCCTGGCCGAAGATGTATCGGTCAATCGCTGGTTCAACGACTTTATCTGGCCGGTGGAGAGTAATCTGACCGAAGAAGATGTCTATTGGGGCATGTTGCTCGGCCTGGTTGAGATGATCGAGGCGGGCGTCACCACGGTGGCCGATCATTACTTTTTTATGGATCAAGCGGCGCGCGCCGTGAGCGAAGCAGGCACGCGCGCCGCGCTCGGATGGGCGGTCTTTGCCAGCCAGGGCTACGCGGCACTGGACGCAACGACGGAATTTGTCGCGCGCTGGCAAGGCGCCGCCGATGGACGCCTGACCACCTGGATGGCCCCGCACGCGCCTTACACCTGTGATGACGATTTCTTGCGTGCGGCCGTTGCCCATGCGCGACGGCTCGGCACGGGCATTCACATTCACGCCGCTGAAGACATGCAACAGACCGAATCCAGTTTGGCGAAGCGCGGTATCACACCGATCCAGGTGCTAGAACAAACTGGCATTTTGGAGGGACCGACGCTGATTGCGCATGGCTGCGGCATCTTGCCGGCAGATGTGACATTGCTGCGCCCTTATGCCGATCACGTGGGCGTAGCCCACTGTCCCAAAACCTATCTGAAGCTGGCATCCGGGTTAACCCCGATTGGATCTTTGCGCGCGGCTGGTGTTGCGATTGGTTTGGGCACCGATGGCGCGGCCAGCAATAATACACTGGACATCTGGGAAAGTCTACGGCTGATGGCGTTAACGCAGAAGCAACAGGCCAACGATCCCGAAGCGATGCCCATCGCCGAAGCACTTTTGATTGCTCTTCACGGCAGCGCCCGTGCTGTCAACCTGGCCGACCGTATCGGTCAACTGGCACCCGATTATCTAGCCGACATCATTCTGGTTGATCTGAACGGTGCGCACCATCAACCCTTGCACAGCATCACGGCCAGCCTGGTCTACAACACACGCGCCAGCGATGTGCAGACCGTGCTTGTTAATGGGCGGGTGATTATGCAGGATCGTCAACTTTTAACACTGGATAAGGCGGAGATCATACGTCAAGTAAACCAAAACATGATGCGCCTGGCGCAACGCGTGCCAGATCACCGTATTCAGGTATATAATCCTTAAGACGAGAGGAGTTGATGGAGGGCAAGTTTAGACCGGTGGGTGCAGTTCCAGCACAATCCAGTAACGGCGTAGTTGGACAAGCGCACGGCGGTTCATACGTAGGGCTTCAGACGAAGTTTCAGCGTATACATCGCTCTCGCCTTGAGCAGGGCAACTTGGTCTGCCTCGGCTAACCATG
This sequence comes from Caldilineales bacterium, assembly GCA_038247295.1. Lineage (GTDB taxonomy): Bacteria > Chloroflexota > Anaerolineae > Caldilineales > Caldilineaceae > JAPLGZ01. The sequence continues at coordinate 3,050 of JBBRVA010000930.1, forward strand.
CATCGAGTTTTGCGGCTTCTTCTACAGAAAGTGAGCTATTGCGTTGTTTCTCTAACGCGCTACGAATCTGTTGCTGGCGTTCAGGCGCAACAATGGCTTCAGCCAATGCCATTAGCTCTTCATCGCTCAATTCCCATAGTGGGAGCAATTTTTCTGGTGAAGCCGAAGGGGATTGGGGCAGGGTTGCACGAATCGTATGCAGCAA
>JBBRVA010000931.1:0-3253 GCA_038247295.1 Caldilineales bacterium
AAATAATTTGGATGGCGCAGAAGCTGCGATCCAAGAAGCACTAGCTATCAACCCTGATGATGCCCAATCGCACTTCTGGCTGGCCAATATTGCTGAAGCGCGCGGCGATCAGCGCCTGGCGATTGAACTATTTACGCAAACATCCGAACTGGCGCGCGCGGCGGATGATCCGCAACTGGAAGTGATGGCGAAATTTCGCATGGGCATGCTGATGCAACAGGCCAATCCCTTTGCTAGCTCACCGGTAACGACAACCGCGCCGCTGACGACAACAGAAACTGTGACCACGCCCGCCGCGCCATGAGTCTGTCACCCGTTTCGCAAGCCGCCACCGTGCGCCGCCACAGTGGTGTGCTCTTGCTCTATGGCGTGCTGGCGCTGGGGTTAACCTGGCCGCTGGCGCGCCATTTTACGACCCACGTGCCTGGGGATGGCATTGATGATCCATCCTTGGCCTGGAACCTCTGGTGGGTCAAAACCCGCCTGATCGAGCAACTCAACCTCGACATTTTTCACAGCGATTGGATGTTCTATCCGATCCAGATTAACCTGGGTTTTTACACACTTACGCCGCTGAATGGTCTGTTGAGCGTCCCTCTGCAAGCTGCCTTCAACCTGATCATTGCCAGCAACTTGATCTTGCTCCTCTCGTTTGTCCTCAGCGGCTACGGCGCATTCCTCCTCGTGCGCGACCTGTTGCGCAGTTCCACTCTCCCCTCCACCCTTACACCCCCACTCCTCCCCTCCCTTCTCGCCGGCCTGATCTACGCCTTCGCCTCGTCCAAACTCTTTTACGCCGGCCTAGGCCAATTTAACATCGCCAGCAGTCAATGGATTCCCTTCTGCGTGCTCTATCTGTTGCGGATGGGGTGCAGTCCCAATCAGCGGGCCACGATCCGTAATGCCTTGCTTGCCGCTCTCTTTCTCACGTTCCAAGCCTGGTCGGAACTGACCTATGCTTCGTTTCTGCTCATTTTTATTGGCCTCTATTTCCTTTGGTTGCTGCTCATCCCCAAGGAATTCCCAACATTTTCACGCCAGACGTGGACACACATCATCGGGTCTTTTGTTCTCTTGGGCGTTGTGTTTCTGGTTGGCATCGCACCTTTTCTCTGGGCCATGCTCCCCGATCTGCGCCAGGAAGGAGATTTTTTTGCCAGCGGCGGTGGCTTTGCGGATCAGTTTAGCGCCGACCTGATGGGCTATTTGGTGCCGACGCAGTTGCACCCCCTCGTGGGTGATTGGGTGGCTGGGTTGCCGTTTGCCCACGACAAAGGCCAACAAATTTATATTGGCTACACGGCGTTGGCGATCTTGATCGTGGGCTTAGTTGGCCTGTTACGCCATCCATCTGCCATTGTGCGCCGGCAAGGCTGGTTCTGGGCGTTGATCACGGGTTTCTTTTGGCTGCTCACGCTTGGCCCCCACGTGCGTTGGGCAGGCCAAGATCTGCCGATTCCTGGCCCCTTCGCGCTGATCAGCCAACTGCCTTTCTTCAGCGGCAATCGTTACCCCAGCCGCTATAGTGTGATGCTGATGTTGGGCGTGGCGGTGTTGGCGGGATATGGGGTGTGGCGGATTGGAGATTGGAGATTGGAGATTGGAGATTGGAAAACGCGCCGCCGACCTAATCTCCAATCTCCAATCTCCAATCTCCTAATCGCTTTCCTAAGCCTCCTCTTTCTATTCGAACACGCCTCCTTCCCCTTGCCGATCAATGATTCGCGCGTGCCCGCCATTTACAAAACCTTGGCGGCTGCCGGTGCGCCCAGTGGGAAAGATTCTACGGTGCTGGAATTGCCCACGGGCTGGCGCAACGGCGCCCGTGTTTTGGGCAAACCCGATGAATTGATCATGATGCAGCAGTGGTATCAGACCGTACACGGCAAGCGGCGATTGGGCGGCAATACCAGTCGCAACCCGACCTACAAGTTTCAATATTTTAGCGAGGCACCGCTGTTGGGTGATCTGATCGCGCTGATGAATGCCGATCAAGCGCACATCGCCGCGCTGGTCGATGCTGAATTAGATCAGATGATCGCCCGCGATCGATTGCTGGCGCCCGCTGTACTCGATTTCTTGGATGTCCAATTTGTCACCGTACACGTAGAAAAATCGCCCCCGGCCTTGCTGCGTTTTGTCGACGAAGCCTTGCCTTTGACGCTGATCGAGACGTGGCAAGGCGTGGACTGGAAGGGCGCATCGAGCACGATTCGGCTCTATCAAGTAAATGCCTTGGCGCTGGTCTCCGATTGGACGATCGATTTGGCAGATCCGATGAGTAAGCTCTATCTAGCTGAGGGCTGGTCGGCATTGGCGGCGGACGGGGTGCGTTATGCGACGCGGCGCAAGGCCGGCCTCTTGCTCGCTATTCCCAATGCTGGGGGCAAGCTGACGTTAACGCTGGTGCCGCCGGCGACTGGGGCGCGTGTAACACTCAACGGTCAACTATTACCTGCTGCCGCTGTGTCCGATAACCAACTTACCGTATCCATCCCGCCAGGGGCAGCCAGCGCACCAGTCGATCGTGTCGAAATTGAGTTTAGCAACGAACCTGTATCAGTCACAACTTTGCCAGCCGCACCAGATCCACGCGGTTGGCCGCTTGGGTCATCCGGTGCATTTCTGCTGGGCGCCACAAGCCTGGTCGTACAAAGTGCCGGCAATGAAGCGGGTGACTTTGCGCATATTTGGATCAATGGCCAAGATATGGCATTATCTGGCGGCGAACCTGCCTACAATGTAGTGGCCCTTGATGCGCAAGGCAACCTGCTCGACCGGGCCATGTTTAACACCAGCGCCGCGGGCGTCGCTTCGGCTGCCCTGGCAACCTGGCTCCAGCAGTGGCCCGACAACACCGTGATCGCGGGCGCGGTGGCCGATGAAGCCAGCACAAACCTGGGCGCAGATGCCGTACAAGCCCTGGCCCGTCTGGGTGTCAGCGGGGATCTGCGTGGCAAATTGCGCTGGGGTCATGCCTTTATTGGGCTGGTCGGCGCCGCGCCGGGTACAGCGCTGGAAGCAATCAGTCTGCTGCAACCAGCCACCGTCTTTGTCGGCGCACCCGTGGATGCCGCGCAAGTGGGTGGTGGGGTAGGGACTGTGCAGTTTGAAAAATTTAGGTAAGTGGTAAATAGTAATTGGTAAGTGGTAAGTACACACTCAACCACTTACCACTTACCAATTACCAATTACCAATCGAGTAAACATATGAACCAATCCACAAATCCGATCCGCGTCGCCCAAATCGGCT
>JBBRVA010000932.1:0-3249 GCA_038247295.1 Caldilineales bacterium
AAAACAAGCTGGATTTCTGAAAGCGAAGATTTAACGGCATGCCAATCGAGGGTAGAATCCGCATGTGGTGAGGAGTGTAGCACGCATAAATGGCGCTGTCAAACTAGTTTTTTGGGGGCGCTTTGCAGCCGGGGTAAATCCTCCAGTTGACTAGAGCAAGCGGACTCAGCCATGAGCAACCTACGCCACAGCGAACAAATTGCCGAGCATCTATAAGCGGTTTAGAATACTAGCAGCAATCAATAGACGGCAACCAGCCAGCTGCCGATTGAAATCGGCAGCTACAGCAAACAGGCTGAAGCCCTGTTAAAATCTGCGTCCCGCAACAGGGCTTCAGCCTGTTTTGCATAGCAGACGGTGAATTCATTCACCGGGTGGATGAATTCACCGAGTTCTTAATTCCAAGCACAGATCCATAACACATAGAGGTGAACCATGAAAATTTCCGAATTGAACTGGATGCAGGTCGAGGCCTACCTTCAGCATGACGATCGGGCCATTGTACCGTTGGGCAGCACCGAGCAACACGCCTATCTGAGCCTGAGTGTGGACAGCATCCTAGCCGAGCGCGTCGCGGTGGAAGCAGCCGAGCCAACCGGCGTCCCTGTCTTGCCTGTGCTGGCCTATGGCATTACGCCCTATTTTGGCGCCTATCCCGGCACGGTCACCATCCGCATCGAAACCTATTTGCGTCTCGTACAAGATATTTTGGACAGCCTGGCGCGCAGCGGCTTTCGGCGCATTTTGTTGGTCAATGGGCATGGCGGCAACGCCCCGGCCGGCGCATTTGCAATTGAGTGGATGGCCACGCGTCCAGACGTCCAGATCAAGTATCACGAGTGGTGGCATGCGCCGCAAACCTGGGCCAAGGTGCAGGCCATCGACCCCGTCGCCAGCCACGCCTCGTGGATGGAAAACTTCCCCTGGACGCGTCTGCCCGGCGTGACCATGCCCGAGCGTCAGCAGATTTTACCTGATCGCACCGGCAAGCCGCGGCTTGCTGGCGATGCGATGCGCGCCTTTGTTGGCGACGGCAACTTTAGCGGCTATTATCAGCGTCCAGATGACGAAATGCTGGCAATCTGGCAGGTGGCGGTCACAGAAACGCGCCAGTTGATCGAAACGGGTTGGGACTAGGGTTGAGGAGGTAGATAGGTAACATCCTCTTGTCTCCCTGTTTCCCTATCTACCTATCTACCTATTTCCCTCTATTAACATCTCCAGCGGGGCTGGCTTGGGCATTAGTCTGACCGGGATCCAGGCCTATGCGGCGGCCAAGGCCGCGCAGATCGGCTTGACGCGTCAGTTGGCCCACGAATTAGGCGCCTGGGGCATCACCGTCAACAATATTGCGCCGGGCTTTGTGCGCTCCAACCCGGCCACCGAGCGTCAATGGCAAGCCTACGGCGCCGAACGGCAGGCAGCCTTGGTCGAAAATATTGCCCTCAAACGGCTGGGGGCACCAACGGATATTGCGCACGGCGTCCTCTTTTTTGCCTCCGATTATGCCGGGTGGATTACAGGCCAGGTGCTATCAATCGATGGGGGGAAATAAATGTACACCGATTTTTCAAATCGGTATCTGCCGATTTGAAAAATCGGTGTACAGACTGAAACTACTCTCTACGCTGCCGCTGAAATATGGCAAGCGATAATAACAAGAGGCCCACGGCCAGCCCGGCTCCCGCCCACCCGCGCCAACGTTGCGCCGTTTGCACGGATCGACTGGCTGGGACGCCGCCATGTTGGCGCGCTTCGGCTTGTTTAGCTAAGCCGTGGACCATGCCAGAAAAGATCAGCGCGTGGATGGGATAGAGCAGATACCAATAGAGCAGCCCGAAAAGGCCTTTGGGCGCAAAGAGCGCCGTCTGTTGGAGCAACGTTTGATTGTTAGGCTGCGGTTTGCTCTCAAATTGAAGCCAGGCGCGCCCAGGCACTTTCATCTCCGCCCGCAGCCGCAACAAACCATCGGGTTCCACGGCTTCTACGCGCCAAAAGTCGAGCGCTTCGCCCACGCGCACCTGGCTGGGATGGCGGCGCCCACGCCGTAGACCAACGCCACCAAACAACCGATCAAGAATGCCGCGCAAACGCCAAGCCCAGTCAAAGTAGAGCCAGCCCTGTTTTCCGCCCAAACTTGTGTAGACAGCATGCACGACGGCCGGGGATGCGTCCACCACTTGTTGGCGCAATTCAATAATCATGCCATCTTGTGTCGTCAAGGTAACCGGTGTGATATCGCCCTGGCTGGTGGCAAGCGCATCACTCCAGATCGTCTCGACCTGGCTGGCATCCAGTTTGGCCAATGCGCGTTGCACCGCCAGTTGATAGCCCACCGGCTCGATCTGCGGAAAGAGACGGCGCGCCGTGTCGGTACGCACAATCAGCTCATTGCGCAGCCCTTCGATCAGCGGTTTCGCCATCACGGCTGGGATTGGCGTCACCCAGTGCACCCAGTACGAAGAAAGGCGCGGCGTAAGCACCGGCACCGGCAAAAGCCACCGCTGGAGGCCACGGGCCTTGGCATAGCCGAGCATCATATCGCCATAAGTGAGGACATCGGCGCCGCCGATCTCGATGGTTTGGCCAGCGCTTTCCGGCACATCGAGCGCGCTGATCAGATAATTGAGCACGTCGCGAACGGCAATCGGCTGCGTGCGCGTATAGACCCAGCGCGGGCAGACCATGATCGGCACGCGTTCGGTCAGATAGCGCACCATCTCAAACGAAAGACTGCCCGACCCGATGATGGCGGCGGCGCGAAACTCGGTCACGGGCGTGCCCGCCTCACGCAAGGCTTCACCGGTCTCTTGGCGCGAACTCAGGTGCTCGGACATGGCATGGTTCGGATCGACCAGACCACCCAAATAGATAATTCGTTCGACACCTGCACTTTTGGCCGCTTGACCAAAGTTGCGGGCGGCGGTTAGATCGCGCTGTTGAAAATTGGCGCTGCTTTTCATGCTGTGGATGAGGTAGTAAGCGGCATCCACATCCTGGGTAGCCGCCGCCAGGCTATCCGCCTTCAGCACATCACCTTGGACGATTTCCACCTGATCAAACCAGGGTCGCCCGATCAAGCGCGCCGGGTCGCGCACCAGGCAGCGCACGCGATAGCCAGCCTCCAACAGGCGCGGGACCAACCGGCCACCGACATAACCGGTCGTACCGGTCACTAAGATTAGTTTTGAATGGGGATTACTCATGGCGCTTCCTTGCCCACAAAAGTTTGTGGCGCAGCTTGTTACT
>JBBRVA010000933.1:0-3246 GCA_038247295.1 Caldilineales bacterium
AGAGCCGATCCACCTAGCAACCGCTGCTTTGTCGCCAACGATTGTTGCCAACGCCCAAGCACGTGGCCGGTCACTCGACCTGTGGACAACTGCGATGCGGCTATTAGAACAACTGGCTCCCGCCTAAGGTTTTTACTATCGAACCCGTCAGCCACCCGCAGACGCTTGCGGTCTGTTCTACCCTACGCTACAATACAACTTCTCCCAGCGTCCTCTGCCCAGTGAACGCGAGGAGATGCTTCCATGCAATACTTTTCTGTGCCGACAACCGAAACAATTGAACAGAGCGATCAGCCAGCTGATCCGCGCCGCACCGCCGAGGAACAGATGTTGACACGCGACGCCTTAAATACGGTATTGGATCGGATTCTGCATGAATGGGAGCAACCAGAAGCGATAACCTGGCGCTTGATGTTGGCCGGTGTCACGGCCCAGTGGGGGTTAGCCTTTAACCGCGCCATCCTCTTCCGGCCAGATAAAGACCGGCGCCTCTTGATCGGTAGCCTAGGCGTGGGCCACCTAACCAAGGCCGAAGCCGAGCATGATTGGTCGCATTTTCCATTCTTTACCCTGGAAGCATTGATCGAACATGTGCTGCATGCACCAGTGACACAGAGCGCGCTCCAAACCGCTATCCAACAAATCCAGCTGCCACTAGCCAGAAAAAGTGCGGATTTGTTGGTTGAAGTCTATCTGGATAACAGACCGGTGTTAGGCACACGCCGCGAACCCCATCTGATGTTGCCGGACATATTGGTGCGAACGATTCATCAACCCCATGAATTTGCGCTTGTTCCGCTGCGCACGCGCGACAATACGCTTGGCGTGCTCTATGTGGATAATATTTTTTCCGAGCAACCAATTACAGATGACGCCTTTACGTTGCTACAAACTTTTGGCCGCCAGACCGCGGTGGCGATCGACAATCAGCGCGCCCTAGCTGTTGCACGCGATCGAGAATTGCGCGAGCGGCTCACCAATCTAGCCGCTGGCTTGATCCACGAAATTAATAATGCGCTGGCCGATATTCCAGACTTGGTCGATGAGATCAAGCGCGGCTTGCAGGCGAGCGAAGATGTTACCATACCCCTGGAAGATTTGGTGCGGATTGCCGAAGCAACGATGCAAATTGCCACCCGCCTCAATGATTTTGCGATTGGCACCAAGCTGAATCTAACCAGGGTTACCGTTGACCCCGTGATTCTTGCTGTGCTGAAAATTACCAAAGAGAGCAAACCAGCCCATATTCAGATCCGCTATGAACCACCAGCCTTTCCTGCCCAGGTGCAAATCGATCAGCTATGGATTCAATTGTTGTTGAAGAATCTGATCCTGAACGCCTACAACGCCATTCCAAGCGACAGCCAAGGTCTGATCCGCATCAGCGTTGCCGGCGATGATCGGACGATCCAGATCAAATTAACCGATAATGGTATCGGCATTCCAGCAGAAAATCTCAACCGCATTTTTGAGTATGGCTATACAACCGCGTCCGATCGGCGCCCCAGCCTGTTGCACGGCATTGGTCTCTTTTTCTGCCGGCAAATTGCCCATGAACACGGGGGTCAGATTGATGCAGAAAGCACGCTTGGCCAGGGTACGACATTTACATTGCGGTTGCCCAAACCGAATTCGCTTGATGGGTAAGGGGGTATGCGATGCGTAATGAAACAGGTCATCCTAAAAAGATTTTGCTCGTCGATGATCGACCGTCGCGCCCGCTGATGCGTCGGCTTGAAGGGGCAGGCTACCTTGTGACAGGCGCGGAATCTTATGCGCAAGCCGTCGCTTGTCTAGACAGTGACCATTTTCATCTGGCGATTATCGATATTCGACTCGAGGATACCGATGCGGCGAATGAGGATGGGATGAAGTTGTTAGGCATCATCGCAACGCAAAGTTTGCGCGCGGTTATGCCGTGTATTGTCCTAACCGCCTATCCTAATATCGACAATATTCTAATCGCTACCCAAACGCGGCGGGTCGCCAGGTTTATTCAAAAACAGGCGAATTATATAACCGAAGTTTTGACGACAGTCGAAAAACTTTTCGAGGAACAAGTTAAAATTAACTTTGCCCTCGAATATGAAATTAGTTCACACGCGCTGCTCACTGAAATCGCCCAGGACATCAGATGGTCGGCGACACTTCAGCCGCCGAACGAGCTACTTGAACTGCAAATCCGCGACTTGTTTGGTAAACTCTTTGTCGATGCCAAACGGATCTATGTCACCAAACTAAAACCGGGCCTGACGGGCGCCTCCGTCAGCCGAGTTGACCCAACTTGGGCGTTGAGCCCAGGTCCCGCTTGTGTGGTCAAGACAGGGCCGCTCGAAAAAATAGAAACCGAAAATCAGCACTATAATAAATATGTGCGCGAGCAGCTTAATAATGCGGTGACAAAAGTAGATGTTGCTCATACCCGCCATCTCGGCGCGTTACGCTATACATTCGCCCAGAGCGGGGCCCAAGCATTGGTTGAATTTGATGAATATTATACAAACAAAGCGACGGGAGAACTCTTATATAGCCTAGATTACTTGTTTTACGAAGCGTGTCGTTATTGGTATGACAACCATGGCGAACGTCGCTATCAACAACTTGCGCATTTATATTATCAAGCGTTTGAACTTGATGCGGAAAAGCTCGTCAATCGCATTCAACTGATCTTGCCCGCGTTTAACCCGACAGCGGCCATGTTTCAAGTTGAATGGATCCCAAATCCATTGACGAATCCTATTTTTTGGCTGGCTAACCGTGACAATGAATGTATTCTGCCCGTCTTCGCAACGATTACGCACGGTGACCTCACCGGCCGCAATATTATGGTCAATGAAGAGGGTCGCTGCTGGCTAATCGACTTCTACCGCACGTACCAGAGCCATATTCTGCGTGACTTTGTCATTCTAGAGTCCGATATAAAGTACCGTTTGCTAACCCAACCCAACAACAAAGATTTTCTCTTGCTCGAAGCGGCGCTGCTCCAATGGCAGCCTGACCAAGGCGCGATCAATTTTGCATCGGCGCACGGCGATATTGAAAAGGCAGTCCGTGTTGTTGCAAATTTGCGCAAGATCGCCTATGAATTAGGCAAGGGAACCGGCACCACCATCCACAAAGAGTATTTGATCAGCCTATTGATGGCAACCCTGAACGTCGTCCGCCTACGGCACATCCCAGACGAACGCAAAATGCAGGCTATGCTTTCGGCCGCGCTGATTTGTGCCGAACTCGACCGGCTGGCCG
>JBBRVA010000934.1:0-3241 GCA_038247295.1 Caldilineales bacterium
AAATGAACAGCCCTAGCCAGGCGGCGATCAAGAGGCGTGAGATCGGGTTAGAGAATTATCCTGTAGGGTATGGGGTAGCTTCAAAATGGTAGCAAAAGCCTCGGCCAGCGACATCTGCTGGCCGGTAGAAAATGCCTCGGCAAAGATCGCCGGGTCTAGCATCGCCCGCACCGTCGCCAGCGCAGCATCGGCCAGATCACGCATTGGCCCGGCATAGACATAATCGAGACGACTGCTAATCTGTTCAGCCTGCCCAAAGAGCAGTGCAGCATGCGGGTATTGTTGCTGTGCCGTCGCAATACGGGCGGCGATCAAGAGAAACTCTACTTGGTCAATGGCGATCTTGTGCGGATCATTGTGGTAATTCAGGCTTTCCCGCAACCGTTGTCCGGCCTGTTCCACTTCTCCTTCCCACAAGGCGAGTTCTGCCCAATAGAGCGAGACGTGCGCCAAAAAACCCTTATCTTTCAATTCAAGACAGCGGCACAAGCTCTCGGTCAAAAGTCGTTGCGCCTCTGGCACATCGCCGCGATAGAGCGTAGTGATGGCAAGCAGCGGTTGCCAAAGTCCCACCATTTCCTGGTAGTTGAACTTTTCCGCAATTGTTACGGCTTCCTGTAAGTATCCGTAGGCTTGTGCCAGATCGCCCTGTAAAAACGCCAAGCGACCGAGCGTACCGAGGCTATCAGCCATTTCGTAGCCGCTGTCCCGCCGTTGAAAGATTTCCTGGCTTTCTCGTAGCAATGGCATTGCCTGCGCGAACTGTCCTTGTTCAATCAACCCCAATGCATAAGCCCAGAGAGGAGTGCCAAGAATAAAATCGCAGTCAGTTAAAAGGCAGAATTCTGGACCAAGGCTTGGCGACTCACGCGCATGGCGCGCCGCAGTGATCGACCGCTCAAAGGCAACGGATGTCTCAGAAAAATCTGAAGCGTAACAAGCAATAAAATGCCAAGCAGCGGCATGTAGATGCTGATTGGGGCAAACCGCCAGCAGTTTCAGCACCTCATCTTTCCAGCGGTTCAGTGGTTGGAATGCTTCCACGGCACGCCCGATGGCGTAAACCGTGATCAACAGATACAAGTGTAACTCGACAGGAAGTTCGTGACGGTGGGGTAATAGGTGCGCCAGCCACCTGCCCACCTCATACCACTGGCCGCGTTGGTGGCAGAACCAACCGCAAGCAATCTGTAGCCAATTGGCATCGATATAGCGGGCTGTCTCGAATGTCCACTGCAAAGCGGCGCGCAGATTATTCTGTTCAGGTTCTAAGCGCGCAAACCAGGTTGCCGCCTGTGCTCCTCGCAAGTGGCTGTCGCCCGTGCGGAAAAGTTGCAGATAAGCCGCATAGTGACGCTGACGCAGCAACACGTCCTCGCCCTGGGTGTTTGCTTGCTCCAATGCAAATTCACGGATCGTCTCCAACAACAGAAAGCGTGGTTCACCACTCGACAGGGTTTCGCTGCGTACTAGGCTTTTGTTGATCAAGGCGTGCAGTGTCGAAACTAGTGAGCGTGTCTGCGCCGCCTGCTGCCAATCGCTCACCGCTTCGACCACCGTTAGATCAAACCCACCGACAAAGACACCTAAGCTACGAAATAGCCTGCGCTCCGTCTCATCCAACAAGCGGTAGCTGTGTTCGATAGCCGTGCGCAAGGTGCGCTGACGCGGTGGCAAGTCCTGCGCGCCCTCTGCGAGCAGATCCAACCGGTTATCTTGCAATTGCGTTAGCAGTTGGACAGGCGAGAACAGATCAATTTGTGCTGCGCACAATTCCAACGCCAGCGGCAAACGATCTAGCCGTTGGCAGATCGCTTCGAGGGTCGGCTGGTTGTGCGGTGTGAGGACAAAATCAGCATCCACTGCCTGGGCGCGCTGGACAAAGAGTTCGACGGCGGGTGCCAGATCAAGCGGAGGTACTTTGAAGCGTTGCTCGGCGCGCAGATGCAGCCGTTCGCGGCTGGTGGCCAGGATACACAGCCCTGGACATTCGGCCACTAGCTCTGCGATCAGCGGTGCAGCATCGTTAATTTGTTCGAGATTATCCAACACCAATAGCATGGTCTTGCGGCGTAAGAATTCGATGAGCTTGTTTTGGGGCGGGCTAAGGTCGCCGCTGCCTACGGCCGTGAGGATCGTAGACGCCATCAAGGTTGAATCGCTGATCGCCGCGAGTGGCACAAAGACAGCCCCATCTTGATAGTGATGTTGCAGACGGGCGGCCACGGCCAGCGCCAGTGTCGTCTTGCCAATGCCGGGTGGCCCCAGCAGTGTTAACAACCGACCACTGTGGCCCAGCAAGCGATTACAAAGCTGGTTAATTTCAGCGGCGCGGCCAATCAATGCGGTCGGCGGGGAGGGCAGCGCTTCGACAGGCTCAGCGCTCGCTTCTTCAATCCTCATTTGGATGGTGCGCTGAAAGGTGACAGAGGCGGGTGGACGTTCGCCACGCGCCAAGGCCGCCTGCTCGATCAAGGCCGCGGCGGTTTGCGGATCATCCTGCAAGCCCAGGGCTGGAATAAAACGTTCGGTTATCGCTTGGAGATCGGGTTGGCGTTGGGCTTTTTCCAAGCAGGAGATGAGCGATTCGCTATAGCCCAGGGCGGCGGCGAGGTCGCGTTGGGTCATGCCGGCCTGTTTGCGCAAGTGTTTGAGCAGGGGGCCAAAGGTAAACGTAGTCGTCAAGGGCATCGGGATCACTCTCACCTTCCACTCTACCGGGCAACGAAAGGCCATTCCACCTTTGATCCTACCCTAGGCTTAACAAAAGAACAAGCGGAACGAAGTGTGGATTTTTTGTAAAGTTTTTGTCAAGAAATCGCTAGTGCTTGGCCGCCCCACACGGTAGAGTAGAGCTATGGGCAGAATCATCCGGCGCACGGTTACCATCACTATTACTGAGACGTGGACAATTGTTTGGACAACGGATGATCCGGCACCACCGCAAACCACAACCATTGTGCAGGATCAACCAAAACCGCAGGAGGAAGAAGATGAGAAGATGCTACCCACTGTAACGCCTAGCGCCGCCACGGATCCGCAGCCTACTGACATGTCCCCCAAGTCAGGCGTAGGCAGTCAACGCAAACGCACCCGCCGTCGCCCTGGTGCAGTGTAATCAACGAAGTACGTGAAACAAAGTTCTTTCAAAAAGGAAAACTATGATGTTTAAGCCAGTAGGTAAGACAAAGGTACGAACAGCAACGCTGTGGTTGTTGCTTGCGCTGTTGCTCAGCGCCTG
>JBBRVA010000935.1:0-3236 GCA_038247295.1 Caldilineales bacterium
TGGTTAAATCGCCAATCCCGTCACTTTTCAGGAGTAAAACATGCCTACCTACACCGATTACTTTACGCCCGATCTCTTTTTCGTCACCTGTACGACCGTAGATCGCGAGCCGGTGTTGGGGACGACAGCCGTGATGCACTTGTTGCGCAACGTGTTGAAGCGCGTAAAACAAATGCATGCGTTTAGCAACTTGGGTTATGTCTTTCTGCCTGATCATCTACATTTGTTGATTAAACCGGCAGCAACCGTGCTGCTCGATCAGATCATAGATGCGTTGCGCAGCGGCTTCAGCGCCGATTATCAACGGTTGATGGGCATGCCGCAGCCAATGGTGATCTGGCAGCAGCGCTATCAGGTGCATAAAGTCCAAGACAGCGAGGATTTTGCGGCCCGGCTAGACTATATTCATTACGACCCTGTGCAGCACAACCTGACGCAAAAGCCGGAAGGGTGGCCGCATAGCAGTTATCAGACATGGCTAGAACGAGGCGTGTATACAACCGGTTGGGGATGGAACGAACCAGAACGGGTGCAAGGAAAACGTTGGGGGTGAGCCAATGAATATTCGTGTGGATTATGACATTGAGTGGATGACGCTACAGATATGAGAAAATCGCGGAGCTGTGCTTAATAACGGTGCGGATCTTCAATCGCCAATCCTTCGGCTACCGCCGCGTGGAGTAAGTCTCGATCGCTGGCGACAAAAATCAAGCCCGGATTAGTGATGGCCATTAGTGACTGTTTCGCTGCTAATGCGGTTGCCAGTTGCACCGAATCATAACCGCGCAGGCGATAGTTTTGACTCAGTTCAATGGCGTGCTCAATCAGAGGTCGTTTGACCTCTAACAAGGAGAATAACGTGTTACAATCCTGTAGAAAGCGACCTAACAAGAGGTGACGGTATCCTTGCGATATGCCACCTGGTGCGCGACTACGGGCCGCAAAGGTTGCAGCCACTTCTGCCAACGTAATTTCAGATAGAAAGATCTTGTTTTGTACCGCATTGGTAAGCGCACCTACCCAGGCAGTGCCTTGTTCCCGAAAATATCGTTTGACCAAGGCACTGCTATCGAGGTAATAATTCATCCTTTAGGGCCTCTGTGCTCGTCAAGGATTTCGCTCAAGGAAGGGCCTTCAATCTGTTCGCCTAGTTCGTACAATTCTTCCAGTGTCACGTCGGGAACGATCAAGCGGCGCAGACGCTCGCCCAACGGTACGATCATACCAGCCTCTCCCAGAATTTGGACGGCAGATTTTTGCGATTGAGGACTAGTACCGTTGGCTCCACTGTGATGCAGCAGATGGGTTAGACCATAACGTAATATCAATAGTTCGACCAGAAAAGCACCTGGTGTTTGACCAGAAACCGTGGCTTCTTCGGCTAGACGGTCAAACAAGGGGGTGGGTAACTCAACCGTGATAAAACTCATGTTTGTTCTCCTTGTAGAGCACTCCCTTTGTAAAACGGTTGTGCATTGGTAATTTTACATCAACTCGTAGGCTAAAACAATATTTGTTTCGAGAGCAGGTAAATTTATGCATCAACAATTTCAAGCAGTAAAACCAGCCGTCAACTACCCCGAGTTAGAGGAGCAGATCCTGCAACTCTGGCGTGAGCAGGATGTCTTCCAGCGCAGTATGCGCGCGCGCGAAGGCGGTCCGGAATATGTGTTCTTCGAGGGGCCGCCCACGGCGAATGGTCGCCCCGGCATCCACCATGTGCTGGCGCGCGCGTTTAAAGATGTCTTCCCGCGTTACAAGACGATGCAGGGCTACCATGTGCTGCGCCGCGGCGGCTGGGACACGCACGGGCTGCCCGTCGAGATCGAGGTGGAGAAGCGCCTGGGTCTGAGCGGCAAACAACAGATCGAAGCCTTTGGCGTCGAAGAGTTCAACCGCCGCTGCCGCGAATCGACGATGGAATATATCGGCGAGTGGGAGCGGCTCACCGAACGGATGGCCTTCTGGGTTGATTTGAAGACCGCCTATGTCACATTCCACAATGAATATGTGGAGTCGCTGTGGTGGATCATGAAGCAGTTTTGGGACAAAAGCCTGCTCTTTGAAGGCTATAAAGTGGTCCCTTACTGCCCGCGCTGCGGCACACCCTTGAGCAGCCACGAGCTTTCGCTGGGTTACAAGGAAGGCACCGTCGACCCCAGTGTCTACGTCAAGTTTCGTGTCGTACAGAGCGAGGGCGGGAGCCCTCTGGGCGCGTTTGTGCAGACCGGGCGCTCACCCGAAGCGACCGAATATCTGCTGGCCTGGACGACGACGCCGTGGACGCTGCCGGGCAATGTCGCGCTAGCGGTGGGTGAAAATCTGGACTATGTCAAGGTGCTCGATACGAGTGGCGATGTGCTCTATCTGGCCGCGGCGTTGGCCGAAACAGTTTTGACGCCCGGCTATGAAGTGCTGGCAACAATGAAAGGCCGCGATCTGCTCGGCCTCCATTACGAGCCGCTCTATCGCTTCTACCCGGTCGAGCAGGATTATGCCTATGTGGTGGCGGGTGACTATGTCAGCATCGATGACGGCACCGGCATCGTCCATATCGCCCCAGCCTTTGGCGCTGAAGATATGGAAGTCGGCAAGCGTTATGGCCTGCCCTTGCTCCAGACGATCAACGCCGCTGGTCAATTTAAGCCAGAGGTGGAACCGTGGGCAGGTGTCTTTGTCAAAACGGCAGATCCGGCCATCGAGGCAGAATTGAAAAGCCGCAGTCTGCTCTACAAGGCCGGCAAGATCGAACATACCTATCCCTTTTGCTGGCGCTGTGATTCGCCACTGCTGTACTATGCGAAGGAAACCTGGTACATCCGCACCAGTCAATATCGTGACCAGTTGGTGGCGCTAAACAACCAGATCAACTGGGTGCCTGAACATATCAAAGGTGGCCGCTTTGGCAACTGGTTGGAAAATAACGTCGATTGGGCGCTGGGCCGCGACCGCTATTGGGGCACCCCACTGCCGATCTGGAAGAGTGACGCGCCCGGCAGCACCTACATGGAATGCATCGGCAGCCTGGCGGAGTTGGAGCAACGCGTGGGTCATCCATTGCAAGATTTGGACCTCCATCGACCCTATGTCGATGATCTGACATGGGACGCACCCGACGGCGGCGTTATGCACCGGGTGAAGGAAGTGGCCGACTGCTGGTTCGACAGCGGCTCGATGCCGATCGCCCAATGGCACTATCCGTTTGAAAACCAGGCGATGTGGGCCGAGCAGCAACA
>JBBRVA010000936.1:0-3231 GCA_038247295.1 Caldilineales bacterium
GACTATCTGGGCGGCGGCGTCTCGAACCATGTCTTGCAGGTCGTCACCCCGCGCCAGACGATGGTGATCAAACAGTCGTTGCCCAAGCTGCGGGTGGCCATGGATTGGTATGCGGACCAAAGCCGCATCTGGCGCGAGCGCGACTATCTGCAATGGGTGGGCGAATTTTTGCCGGCCAATGTGCCACCAGTGATCTTCAGCGATGCAGAGCATTATCTGCTGGGCATGCGCGCGATTCCCAACAGCCTGATGTGGAAAATGCCGCTTTTAGACGGGGTATGCAATTTTACGGTGGTAGAACATTGCGCCACGCTGCTAGCCCAGATTCACAGCTATACGTATCAAAATCCGGCGCGGGCTGCTACTTTCCAACGCAAAACGCCACGCACGCAGGATAGCTTTGAGCAACTGCGGGTTGATCCCTACTGGCGTACGATTGCACTGCGCCATCCAGACCTGGCTGGGTCGATCAACGCGATTATCGATACGATGGAAGCCAACGAAGTCGCGCTGGTGCACGGCGATTACAGCCCCAAAAATATCCTCGTCCCGGTTGGTTCGGCGCTGGATCAGGCGGCGCAACCGGTCGCGCAAGCGGTTGTGATTTTGGATGCCGAAGTCGCCCATTGGGGCGATCCAACTTTCGACGTAGCTTTCTGCATCAATCATCTCTTGCTCAAGGCGGTCTATCATCATCCCAAACATGCCGATTTTATGACTGGGGCCGCGGCATTTTGGCAGCATTACCAACGCACGGTGCAACCCTCGGCACTGGCCGCATCGGTGGCGGCGCGCTTGCCAGGGCAACTGGCCGCGCTCTTCCTGGCCCGCGTAGACGGCAAATCACCCGCTGAATATCTGGTTGGCGACGAGGTGCGCCAGGCGCTAGTGCGCGCCGCTGCCCGCGCCATGTTAGCACACTATCCCAACCTGACGCTGGCACAGACGTTCGATGAAGTCCAACGGCGGCTGTAGGTATGGAGAAGACAAGGAAACAGGTAGACAAGGACAGCGTATCTATGTCTCTCGATCTGCATCCCTATTTACTTGTCTACCTGTCTACTCAGATTTATTGAGCAAGGGGTTATTTTTTACCGCATGTCGTCAATTGATCGGTCAATTAAACCAGTAGCACTTTTTCAGCGCGGTCTCAGTGCATTTGCGATTGGGCAGCAGCTTGTCGTCGAAGAGGTGAGAATTCCTATTCACCAGCTGCACCCAGCACTCGAAGGATTTAAAATTGTACAACTGAGTGATTTTCATCTGGACCCATTCTTTCAGATCGAAATGCTACGTACAGCGGTGAGCATGGTCAACGCCTTACAACCGGATTTGGTTGTGCTAACCGGTGATTATGTGACCAAGATTGGGGACGCGATCTTTGAATTGGCGCCATTGTTGGCTGGGCTTAATGCCCGCTATGGCGTGTATGCCAGCCTGGGCAATCATGATGTGCGCTCACGCGCCAAGGTTATCAAGAGTGGATTGCGTCAAGCCCGCTTGCCGCTGTTAGTCAATGCGGGTCTACCCATTACCGTAGGCCAGGGTCAGCTCTATTTGGCCGGTTTGGATGATGGTCTGTGGGGGCGACCGAGCCTAAAGGAGGCGTTGATCAATTGTCCCCCGGCCACACCGGTTATTTTGCTCGCCCACGAGCCGGATCTGGTGGATCAAGTGGCAACCGATGTGCGCGTGGCATTACAATTGTCTGGCCATACCCACGGCGGCCAGATTCGTCTACCCGGGCTTGGTGCGCTCACGTTGCCCAGCCTGGGCAGCAAATACGTCCAAGGGCTGTATCGAGTCCGTTCCACCTGGCTCTATACCAACCGTGGCATTGGCTCGATCCGCATCCCCGTGCGGATGAATTGCCAGCCAGAGATTACAGAGATCACACTGGTCGCAGGGGCGTAGTGTCTAAACGTACTGCGTAAAGGACAGTTCGCAGTGCGTAGTCTTTCGTCTTGATCAACAACGCAGTACGTTTTACGATCATAATTTCCAATCATGCGAAGGTTAGGCGATGACAACTTCCGGCATTACGTTCGAGATTTGTGTCGATTCAGTCGAAGGCGCACTGGCCGCGCAAACGGGTGGGGCGCAGCGAGTTGAGCTGTGCGATAATCTCCTTGAAGGTGGCACTACACCGAGCAGCGGCACGATTGCGTTGGCGCGTCAACATCTACAGATCGGTCTGCAAGTGATCATTCGCCCGCGCGGTGGTGACTTCTGTTATTCGGAGATCGAATTTGCGGTGATGCGCTACGATGTTGAAGCCGCCAAACGGTTAGGCGCCGACGGCGTTGTGATTGGGCTACTCAATGCCGATGGCACGGTCGATAAAGTGCGCACCGCCGAGCTTATCGCCCTAGCCCGCCCACTCAATGTTACCTTTCATCGCGCCTTTGACATGACATGCGATCCGCATCAGGCTTTGGAAGATTTAATTGAGCTAGGTGTAGACCGCGTTCTCACGACGGGTCAAGAAAGCTCGGCGCTGGAAGGATTAGATTTGATTAGCGCATTGGTGCAACAGGCCAACGCGCGCATCATTGTTATGCCAGGCGGCGGCGTTAGCGCGCGCAACCTGACTAAAATTGTGGCGCAAAGCGGCGTGCGCGAACTGCACATGACGGCGCGCAGCGAAGTAGAAAGCCCCATGACCTACCGCAATCTGCGGCCAAAGATGGGCGGTACGCTGCACCCTCCCGAATTTACCCGCCTGGTAACCGATGCGGATCGCGTCAAAACTTTGGTCGAGAGTAACGTAAACAGGTAGACCGGTTAGATGCCACCTGTTTCCCTGTCTACCTATTTCCCTATCTACCTGTTTCCCTGAAGGAGACTTCTGCGCATGACATTACTGGACAATCCGGCTGGCAATTACCGTTTCTTGACCGGCATCGCGCCTTACTCTGCCGGTGTGGTGGCAATGGCAGGGTATGAAATTGTCCGCGTCACCTTGCAAACGCCGTTGCCCTACCGGCAAGGGTTTGACCTGCTCGACCACCATCTGGCCAGTTTGGACCGCCCGCGCCAGGCGCTGTGCGCAGTTGAATTACGCTTGCCGCAACCGCTCAGCTTTACTGATTTTAACGCATTCAATGCCGAGTATCGGACGTTGCTAACAGAATGGGCGATCTTACTGGGTGATCTCAACCCTGTGGCGCGCACCAACATTGCGCCCGCGCTGCATCCGCCAAGCGAACCTGCCCTGTATGCCTTTTCTTA
>JBBRVA010000937.1:0-3226 GCA_038247295.1 Caldilineales bacterium
TGTGATGGCAACGACGACATTGAGCACGAACATCGCCATACCGATGAGCAGCCACTTGGTCTGCTGGCGCTGCACCAAGCTGGAGCAGTGGCGGTAGCGGTAGATCTGCGCGCCTAGAATGATCGGCCACACTATCAGGCCCACGGGAAGGCTGAGGTCGGCGAGTGAGGTGTTGCCAATCGCGACACTGACTATAGTGGCGAGCACAACGCTGCCAATCAGCAAGGCGGCCATCCACCGCGTCCAGCGTGGTACCCAGCGCCCATCGGGAAACAGGCTGAAAAATAGCACGGGCGCGATGGTCAGCCCAAAATCGTTGACGAGGAAGACCAGCCAAAGATCGGGATAGCTGTCACGCAGCATGCGCACAAAGATGCTGCTGCCAAGCGGCGCCGCCATGAAGGCAAGCGCCACACCAACCGGATCGCGTGAACGCTTGCCGACGATCACGGTGCCGAGCGCCAGCCACAGCAGCAGGAACAGCCACTCGACGGCGACCATGATGGTCGCGTAGGCGTTCAACGGCACACCGAGTCGCACAAGTGCCGCGGCAGTCGCAGCATTCGGCTGCGCCACCGAAAGCTCACCCAGCTGATTTGGCGTGATCGTTTGCAAGAGTGAGTACAGCAGCGGCGTCGCCACAACCGCCAGGCCCAGCGCACCGAGTTGCAGCAGTAGCCAGCCGAGTTGCAGCACACGCGCCAGCCGTACGTCGAGCCGAGCGGCGGCTGGCTCAGGAACACTTCTTGGTTGCAGTGTGTCAGTGACAATTTGCATCAGGCATCCTGGCGTCGGTTATAATCCAGACTCGCGTTGAGAAGCCACAACCTTTCCTTCTCCTTGGCGCGCTCCAACCACCCCGTTGATTGGCACCCCTAGACGAACCCCATGTCCATCTGCCGAGTACCAGAAGCGAGCGCAAGAGTCAGCACCGTATCGCAACCTCCACCGTTTTCGGCAATTGTATCTGCTGCCTCATGCTCAGAGAGAATGATACCTATACCTGATACGTAATGCAATGTTACCTTCAATAGACGTGGGAGCACCTCAGCAATATTACGCTTGACGAGCGCGCATCAAGCCAAGACCGAGAATCAGCGCGGGGATCAGCGGCACCAGTGGTGGTAGACCGGCGGCAAAGCCGGTAGCAATCGCCACCGCAGCGTTCGCCACGACGAGCAGTGCGGCGACAAAGAGCGCTGCCAACGACATCCGTGGCGTTATACCATGCTTGCGCAGCGCCAGGGCGGTGAAAATAGCTGCGCCCAGCCCGAGAAAAGTCGTCGCATGGGCAAACGGAGAGTACAGCAGATCGAACAACGAGCCAAGCGGCCACCAGTGATCGGGGCCGAACTTGATGCTCAGATCAAGATACAGCTGGACGATCCACGCCGCCAGCGCACCAAGCGCACACCCCCATGCAACGCTGCTGAGGCGTTGGGCGCTGACATCCTGGAGCGAGTGACGGATGCCCGCCACTGCGAGCGCCAGGAGCGCGAACGGGGGCAAACCGAGCAGCAGCAGCTTAAGAACTTCAACCACCACATTTCCAGCGAACTGCGCTTGGATGCGGGAATATTCTTCCACTGGCGGACGATGTCCCAACTCGGTTGCGCGGGCGACAAGCTGTGCGTCGAGCTCAGCATAGAACACAATTTGGATCACGATGATCAGGAGTCCGGCTGCAAATGCGCCAATGAGTAACCACCCCGCACGACGTATCTCTCGCTCTCGAATCGATGGTGCCTGTTGTGCGATCACGCTCATAGTGGCGCCTCCTCATACTGATGTACGTAACGAAATTCTATGTTTGAAGTATAAAGGAGCCACGTTCCTAAAGCTAGGGAATAGGTTCCCAAAGTTTGGGAAATATTGTGAGGAAGCCACAGCGGGGGTTACTATGGAGCCGGGCATCGCAGATTTGCGGCCGAACGCTGTGTTGAACAGGGGTGGGGATGGCGGGCACGAAGCTTGTTGTACCCGACCAGAAAATGCGGGCGCACAGCGTAAAAAAGCCGTGATCCCCACCCTCTGCTCTAACTAATGTTCGGCGGTGTCTTAGCGGGTTATTTATTCATGAACTTTGCCTTGTAGTTCAATTTTCTGCACGCTTACTGTGAATGATTGCGGTGCAAAATTAGTCCTATCCAAATATACCAAATAGGACCTAAAACAACACCCCCTATACCAGCGACTACTAATATCATGCCCCTAAGATTTGGAAAAACCATAGAAGCAACAACGAGAAAGTAGGCAATGGCGACGGCAATACCCAGATACGCCAGAAGCCTGGGTAAAATACTGCCACGTAACGCTAACAGATTGACGACCAATACCCATAAACCGACAGCACCGAAGCCGAGCCAGCCTTGTACATCGATAAACTGGGGAGCCCCCGGGACGGTCAACGTCGCCCTAATCGCTTCACTGCCTGCAACGTAGGCGGCGGCTCGGGCAGGGGTCATTACAATTGCCCAATAGTTATCAAGGATGGTCACCGCAAAACCGAGGGTGGCAAGCGTGCTTGTCCAGCGTACCCAGCCTTCGTTCAAATGGCGTACTTTCTCAGACACTGCCGGTATCACAGCAAGCGCAAAGACTGCCCCCAAAGCCATCGCCCAGTATTGTGTCAGCAGCAATCCTTGGTTTGTTTCAAAAAACATAAAGGGAGACGCCGCGCTATTTTCTACGGTTAATTCTGGGGTCAGTAAAAGCTCGGTAATACCGATGACTGCGTACGAAACACCCACGACAACAGAACAAATCCCACCAAGTTTATAAAGCGAATTATCTTTCATGTGCGTGTCCTTTTGGATATACCACTAAAATCCTTTCGCATCGCTCTGCTCATAATTAATTCAAAGTAAACTGAATCGGATGCTCTATCGTCAAAGTGCGCTCATTCGCTGCCGAACGCATAGCTCACTTGCCGGGCGAGTGCGAGGAAATCACTGTGCCAATGAAGCAACCACAAAACGGGCACGCACTATGAAAAACCCCTGATCATAGCCCGGTCAAGTGCAGCGGATGTTCGGCAGTGGACTGTTCCTGTGATTGCTCTGCAATAACTACAGATATGACATAGTCAAGCATAACTACTCTACCAGGAAATATATCATTATCAGCAATTTCAACGCCGTCAAAATCTGAGTTGACCGGAATCTCAAAATTCCTTACCCACCAAAGTTCGATTTTGCCAAGTAGTTCGCGAATATGTACAAAGTAA
>JBBRVA010000938.1:0-3216 GCA_038247295.1 Caldilineales bacterium
ATTTGCGACCCCGACAGGAATCGTTACCACTTCATCTAATTCGAGACGCAACGCGCGGTTTGAATGAAGTGACCATAGCTCGATAGCAGGGGCAATGCTACCCATAATGGAACCTGGCCGGGTTACAAAGAGCCGGCCATCAACGAGCCAAGTTGTGCGCGCATTCGGCCGCACATATTCGAATGTATTTGGTACTTCGATAACTTCACCCGTTTCTGTATTCAAAACGCCCTGACTGCTGCCTTCATAATGATGCATCCACAGGTGCGCATAACGCCCGGTTGGCGACATTGTATCGGGTGTGTAGATGCGCACACTGAATCCATTCTCTGGAATCTGATGGCGCGCAATAAGCTGCGCACTATTTTCCTCGCGTTTAGCCTTCCAAACGCCTAGTCCATCGGTCCATAGCACTTCGCGGCTATCCGGCGACCAGAGTAGTTGAGCAGCACGGGTTTCAGTATATGTACCAATCTGGATCGGTTGAAATGGAGCTTTGGTTTGCATCAGGTAGACCACGCTAGACTCTGGACCGTCCTCAGCGTTTGGATGAAAGATTGGCGCAGCCAGACCAGGCGAACGATGGGCGATGGGTGGCGCATCGCGCAGAATATAGGCGATCCATTCGCCATTCGGCGCCAGTGCCATATCGACCAAAGGCGATGTTTTTGCCAATAATGTTATGCGGCTTCGGGTGGGCAGGTCATAAAAATCGAGATCAAATTGTTCGCGGTGGTTGACGACGCCCCCAAAACGAAGCAGGGCTATCTTACGCGCATCAACACTCGTTGAAACTCGCCATACCGAACCAACAGCCGGGCCCGACCCGAGGTGTAGCGCCACTGGTTGGTTCACTGTGGCGCGGCTACGAGTCGCTTGCAGACCCACCAGTGTCTCGATTGTGCCTGTCGCGTGGTTCCAAAGTTGCAGCCCTTCTTCATTCACAAAGACCAGATCATGAGTAATTTTGGGTAATTGGCGATCAGTCGCCTTGCGAATCGGCGGAAAAATGGTCGGGATTGCGGTGGGCATCAGCAAAGGCGAATCTAGTCCAGTCACTAGGATTGGGGCGAGCAATGGGCTTTGTGCTGTCAGACCTGGACTAGTGAGTGGTGAGATCTCGGCCGCGGATCTAGATGATTGGGTATAAGCCGAGAAAAATAGCGTCAGGAGCGCGCTGCCTACCAGACCCGTGATAATCAGCCATCTTGGCATAACGTCACCTCTTTTGTCGCGATATTGTTGCTTAGCGCATTGACTGTGACGTAGTAATAAAATAAACGGCAACCACGCATTTATCCCCGTGGTTGCCATTTATTTTATCAAGATCGAATCAAGTTTGTCTGACAAAATTCAGTCTAGATTCAGACTGAGATGAGGCGCATTGGGGTAAATGGCTGATTTAGCGCCGTCGCCACCACTTTTCTACCTCCACCGCCCAGAAGACAACGGTGGCGGCCACCAAGCTAATCCCCAGATCTGTCATCGATAGGCGCTCTAGTTCAAACAGTTCGCGCAGGAAGGGCACGTAGATCAGCGCCAGTTGGAGGAGAAAGGTCAAAGCGACCGCGCCGATCATGGCGCGGTTGGAAAAGAACCCAATTTGAAAAACTGAATCGCGCTCCGACCGCATGGCCAGCGCCAGCCCTAGTTGGGACAGGGTTAGCGTAGTAAAGACCATTGTCTGCCAATTAGGATCGCCAACCCGCCAATCCAGATAACCCATGAGCAGCGAGACGGCCCCCATCAACGCCCCCACCCAAACAATCGTGCGCCCAACCCCACGGCTAAAGATACTTTCTGCTGGGGGATAAGGCGGGCGCTGCATGACATTACGTTCCGCCGCTTCCACCCCCAGCGCTAAGGCTGGGAAGCCGTCCGTCACCAGGTTCATCCAGAGAATCTGCAAAGGCAATAGCGGCAGTGGCATGCCAAGCAGTGGCCCGATCAACATGACCAAAATCTCGCCAGAGTTACAACTGAGCAGATATTTGATAAATTTACGGATATTATCATAGATCACCCGGCCTTCCTCCACCGCGGCGACAATGGTGACAAAGTTATCGTCTTGCAGGACCATGTCGGCGGCCTCTTTCGCCACATCGGTGCCGGTGATGCCCATCGCCACGCCGATATCAGCCTTTTTTAGCGCCGGAGCATCGTTGACACCATCGCCAGTCATGGCGACAATATGGCCTCGTTTTTGCAACGCCTCGACAATATTGAGCTTGTGCTCGGGTGAGACACGCGCATAGACCGAAACTTTTTCCACCACACCGTCTAGCTCGTCAGCAGATAATTGATCCAACTCTTGACCGGTGAGCAGACCGCCATCGCTGTCAATGCCCAGTTGATCGGCGATATGGCGCGCGGTGAGTGGATGATCGCCGGTGATCATCAAGGTGCGCATGCCGGCGCTTTGGCACGTTTGCACGGCAGCTTTCACTTCGGCGCGCGGGGGATCAATCATGGCCGTCATACCGATAAAGGTTAGATCCTGTTCCAAATCTGCCGCCGTCTGCTTGTCCGGCTGTTGATCAAGTGAACGCATTGCCAGGCCAAGGATGCGCATTCCTTTGGCCGCCAGCCGGTTGTGCGCCGCCATAATACGTTCGCGATGCTCTGGCTCAATCGGATGCGCCGCATTTTCTTCCCATACCGCGCTAGAAATATTAAGCAAGCTATCGACCGCGCCTTTGGTAAAGCTCACATAGACCGGCACAGTGCGGGTTTGCAGCAGGGTCCAAATTGGCGTCAACCCGGTGGGCACCGCGGTTGTGATGGGCGGGAGTTGATGGATAGTCGTCATCCGTTTGCGCACGGAGTCGAAAGGGAGTTCGGCCACGCGTGGGAAAAGCTCTTCTAGGTCATCTTTGAGTAAGCCGACACGTGCGGCAGCCACCGCCAATGCCCCTTCGGTTGGGTCGCCAACCACATGAAAGGCGCCTGATTCACGATCATCGGCCTCGAGCAGAGCATCATTGCACAAAGTGCCGCCCGCCAATAACAAGGCTAGCGCAGGCCGTGCGGTGTGTGGCGCGCTCTCGATGATGGCGATAGTATCGGCCTGGCTGCGGCTGCGCTCGGCGGTCAAATCGATCTGTTCGCCGGCCACATCGAGGGCAGTGACGGTCATCCGATTTTCGGTGAGGGTGCCCGTCTTGTCCGAGCAGATCACCGTGACGGAGCCCAGAGTTTCGACAGCAGGCACTTTGC
>JBBRVA010000939.1:0-3198 GCA_038247295.1 Caldilineales bacterium
CTTGTGCACATGGGCGATGCGTCCGTCACAGCTGACAATACCGGCTGCCTCTTGACCGCGATGTTGCAGTGCGTACAAGGCAAAAAAAGTGTGGCGTGCGACATCCCGCTGCGGTGCGTAGAGGCCAACAATGCCACATTCATCGTGAAACTTGTCATCTTCGTACATTATAATCTATCCTCAAATACACTATTGGGGGCACCTGTACTCCGTACTAGATAATATTGTGCGTGCTGCTTGCACAATCTGTAATGCTTGATCCGGACTATCGGCCAGCGCGGTTAAATGGCCCATCTTGCGGCCTGGACGGGGTGCCTGTTTGCCGTATAAATGCAACTTCACTTGCGGCAGCGCACAAGCGGCTACCCAATTAGGCTCACCCGTCTGCCAGAGATCGCCGAGTAAATTTGCCATGGCCGCTGGGCATAGCTGGGTCGTAGCACCGAGGGGCAAACCGCAGATGGCGCGCAATTGTTGCTCAAATTGGTCGTTTACCATCGCATCGATCGTAAGATGACCCGAGTTGTGGGGGCGGGGCGCTAGCTCGTTAATCAACAGTTGCTCATCTTGGGTCAAGAAAAACTCCACACAGAGTACACCGACGACGTTCAGTTGCTCCAACACGATCTGAGCCAAACCTACTGCATTGGCGACAACGCGGGGTGAAACACGCGCCGGGGACACAGACAAATCTAAAATATGGTCGCGATGGATATTTTCGATCAGACCGTAATCGACAAAACTACCATCCAATCCACGCGCGGCGACGACCGAAACTTCGCCAACAAAATTGACAAACTGCTCCAAAACGGCTTCTTGAGCGCCAATCGCCAACCAAGCCGCATCCGCTTCCGCTGGCGCATTAAGCTTAATTTGCCCCTTGCCATCATACCCGAACGCTGCCGTTTTCAGAATTGCCGGACAGCCCAGGTGAGCTAACCCACGTTGCAGATCAGCCAGGTTATGTACGGGCACAAAAGGCGCTACGGGCAAGCCGGCGGCGACGAGAAAATTCTTTTCGCGCCGCCGGTGTTGGGTCGTGTGTAACACATGGCCGCCAGGGCGCACGGGCACACCTGCTGCAAGGGCAATTTCAGCCACGGCAGCCGCGACGTTTTCAAACTCGAAGGTGACCACATCCACACCACGCACAAAGCGGCGCACGGCATCCAAATCAGCATAAGGCGCGCTGATTTCCAGATCCGCCACTTGGCCGGTGGGCGAGTCTGTATCGGGCGAAAATGTATGCACACGATAGCCCATACGCCGCGCCGCCAATGCCAACATACGCCCCAATTGTCCGCTGCCAAAGATCCCGATGGTAGCGCCAGGGAGGATAGGATTGTTCACAGCTCACCAGAGTCCTTTAGAACATTTACGATTTTTGATTTT
This sequence comes from Caldilineales bacterium, assembly GCA_038247295.1. Classification (GTDB taxonomy): domain Bacteria; phylum Chloroflexota; class Anaerolineae; order Caldilineales; family Caldilineaceae; genus JAPLGZ01. The sequence goes on from JBBRVA010000939.1 coordinate 1,393, forward strand.
TGATTTACGAAAAATCATCGCTGACCACCTACATCATAAATCGTCAATCAAAAATCGTAAATCGTATTGTCTTCCATCACCTGCTGCGTGCGCGCCGCGCGGAACTGGCGCAGCGCGGTCCGGAGTTCCGGGCGGCTATTGCCCAGAATGGCGACGGCGAGCAGGGCGGCATTGATGGCCCCGGCGCGACCGATCGCCATCGTGGCGACGGGTACACCAGCCGGCATCTGCACGATCGAGAGCAGCGAATCCATACCGTTGAGCGCTTTGCTCTGGATCGGTACGCCGATCACAGGTAGTAGCGTGTGGCCAGCGACCATGCCCGGCAAGTGCGCGGCGCCGCCGGCGCCAGCAATGATCACTTCTAGCCCACGCCCTTCGGCCTGGGTCGCATATTCGACCATCCATTCCGGGGTGCGATGCGCCGAAACCACGCGGCATTCATGCGCCACCCCAAACTGCGCCAGGGTCTGCGCCGCCTCGCGCATCGTCTCCCAATCCGATTTACTGCCCATAATCACACCAATCAGCGGCGTGGCGTCATTCGTCATGTGTCGCTCCAAATTGAGAGGGTAAGTGGTAATTGGTAAGTGGTAAGTGCGTATAGTCGCTCTGTCCACTAACTACTTACCAATTACCACTTACTACTTACCGCTTATTCCGTATCCACGCCCGTAGGTTCTGCTCGATGCGCGCTGCCGCCGGCAGATCGGCGGGGACAAACGGCTGGCCGGTGAGCAATTCGTAGGTGCGAATATAACGTTGCGCCGCCTGCACGGCCAATTCGGCCGGCAGCGGCACGGGTTCACCGTCGCCACGATAGCCTTGGGCGGCATAATAGAGACGGACGAACTCCTTGTCAAAGTTTTCCGGTTCCTGACCGGCGGCGTGGCGGGCGGCATAACTATCGGCCAGCCAGAAGCGACTGGAATCGGGCGTGTGGACTTCGTCGATCAAAAGCACTTCGCCGGCGGGCGTCACGCCAAATTCGTACTTGGTGTCGACCAGGATCAAACCGACCTGGCGTGCAATCGCCTGGCCACGCTGAAAGACAGCAACCGCGGCGGCGCAAATTTGCGTCCACTGGCTTTCGGTGGCCAATCCCATCGCCACCACCTGGGCGCTAGTAATGCGTTCATCATGACCCGTGGCGCCGCCCTTGGTCGTCGGCGTGATGATGGGGATCGGCAACGCGTCATTTTTTTGCAAGCCATCGGGAAAGTCCAGCCCATAGATCGTGCGTTCGCCCTGGCTGTAGCGAACCCAAAGCGCCGTCTGCGTGACGCCGGTAATATAGCCACGCACAACGACCTCGACCGGCAGCGGTTGGCAACGGCGGGCGATAGTTACATTGGGGTCCGGCACGGTGATCAAGTGGTTGCCAATGATGGTGCGCGTCTGCTCGAACCAGAAAGCGGCCAGTTGATTAAGCACCTGACCCTTGTACGGCACCACACCCAGGATACGGTCAAAAGCCGAAAGCCGGTCGGTGGTAATCAAGACCAATTCGCCACCCTGCGTGTAGATGTCGCGCACTTTACCGTGCGTTTTTTCGCCCAAGAAGGGCAAATCAACCCCGGCCAGGGCGTTGGGTAAGCTTTGATAGAGCTGTTGTTCGCTTAACATGAATATTCCTCAAGCGTTAGTGGTTTAGGAAATGCTGCCAATCATCGCATCGAACAACGCCAACCCCAGCCGGCCCGCTTTGCCCAACGGGTTTTGGATCGGCAGGATGTGATCTTCTGGATGGGGCATCAGGCCCAGTACGTTGCCGCGCGCATTGCAGAGACCGGCAATATCGGCCAC
>JBBRVA010000940.1:0-3197 GCA_038247295.1 Caldilineales bacterium
AAAATGTACCTAGAGGTTCGATCAATCCATCCTCTATCGCGACCATGCTCAAGGCGCCAAACAACGTTGGACAGATCTCGTTAAGCTGGTCGTAGCATTTCTGCTGATCAGTGGTTAGTTCAACGCGGCAGCAACATGGAGTAAGACATGGAGTAAGACATGGAGTAAGACAATGTTTATCTTAACCAACTGACTAACCATTTCCACCCAACGGTACGCGTTGATCAGATCTCAGCGCTCGACACCCGCCAAACGGCGCAAGACAATCGGGCTGCCAGGCGTGGCGGATGAACAGTACGCTAACCCCAATTGCCGCAGAAATTGATTTTTGAGATGGCTGGCCAGGTAGTGCAGTGGTCGCTTGGAGACGGTGGTAGTCGTCAGGCGGTCGCGCAGTGCACCCTTCAAATCTGCCGCTGTTTTACCTGGGAATTCAGTTGCCGCTAGACCAATCATCCAAAGTAAGTGGGCGTCGCTATTGCCGACCTGCGCCAAGGCCAGTCGCTGACCAATCGCATTTGCCTTACGATTGATACCAAGATGCGGCAGACTAGCGTTGTACACTTCCAAGCCAAGCAGTGTATCGGCCACACCGCGTGCTTGCAAGGCGCAGGATAGATTTTTCTCCTGTAGACACCACCGCCAGGGTCCCCCCGGGTGCGCACCAACACAAATTCCCCCTTGGGCGGCCACACATTGCACCGTTTCCACCAGCGATAGATTGGCTGGCACCGGTTGAGTGATAAAAAGGGCGAGCACATGACCTTCGGCAGTAGAAATTTCCACACCTGGAATGACCTCCAGCCCATATTTGTGCGCAAGAGCCACTGCTTCTAGCGCGCCATCAATTTCATCGTGATCGGTGATCGCGATCACATCCAGATCTGTGTTGCGCTTAACATGCTCCAAAATGGCCGGCACCGTTGCCGTGCCGTCATAGCTATACGTGCTGTGGATGTGTAGATCAGCTTTACCCATGAGTCTTTCCTGCCCTCCTCAACATGAATGATCGACGGCCAGCGAACGCCCCCTCTAGTCTACACGACCTTTGCTAACAGAAAATTTTCAATTGATTAAGCCTTGTTAAGCCTTGATGAGGAATAAGATAATTTTGAAAGGATGAAGGTTTAACGGGGTGTGGTAGTGGGCCATGGAGACTTGACCGGTTTTAAAATCGGCCAAGTCTCCACGGCCCACCGCCTATCGCGCCTGATTTAATTCGTTCAAGCGCTGCAGAACTTTGATCGAGGCCAGAACCAGCATAGTATCCCCAGCGCGCAGTTGCGCAGTGGGCGCGGGATGAATGCTATCGACACCGCCGCATTGCAAAAAGACGACCGAAAGGTCGAGGGTGGCTTCGAGCTTTTCTACTGTCCAATTGAGAATCTGACTGCTTGGTTCGACGACAATTTCGGTCAGATTGAGCAAAGTGTCACCCACATAAAAGGAGTGTTTGGTATCGACGCGCATGGCCGCCGCGGCAAAAATTGGCGCGGCCAACGCCGAGGTACTCAATGCCGTATGGATGCCAAAACCTTTCTCTACGCGCCGGGCCAAGTCGGGATCGAACATACGCAGTACGACCTTGATCGACGGGTTGACTTCGCGCGCATCAAGGGCAATATCCAAATTGGTCAGTTCGTCGTCGGTGCAGGGAATGATCGCATCTGCCTTTTCTACGCCCGCCTTAAACAGATGCTCTTGACGCCGAGCATCGGCAATGATCACTGGGATGCCCAGGGCTTTGGTGCTTTCTACAAAGCGACCATTTTCGTCACTCTCAATCCCGACCACGTCGCGGCCGAATTTGAGCAATTCGACCGCGGTGCGGTAGCCGACCTTGCCCAGGCCGCAAATAATAATATGGTTGCTATATGTGGAAGCCATTGCCACCTGCCATTTCTGTCCGCGTGTCTGTTTGTTAAAAAGCGCATTGCCAAAACGCAGCACACCATCGGCCAGCACACCTAGCCCAAAAATTGGGATGATAAAAAAGAGCGGCTGCAAGTACCAATCTTTGGGATAGGGCACGCTCACTTCAAAAAAGACGAGGGCAAAGGTGGCGTGCAGTGCTTCGCTAAACGAGAGGCGGGCTTGCGTCTCTGGGGAAACATAAAAGAGATAAAAGAGAATTGCACCACCCAGCACAAGGCCCCAAAAGAGCAACAGTGACACCCGTGATTCTTGCAAAAGAACACGGGTATCGCGCAGGAAGGCACGTAAATTGCGATAGAAATGCGATCTCATTCGATGCTCGTCAGTTTAGGTTCAGTTACGCTGCTATTGTAGCGGTGCGCAGCAACAGCACCAAATCGATGGTGCAGTAGCATTCATAGCGCAGCCGACACATGCAGGCCTGCTTGATAGCCATGGGCCAGGGTGCGCACAATCGAATGCGGTGTCAACACCTGCACTACCCTCTCCGGCGCAACAGGAACTGTTGCCCCGTAACCGTCCGGTTGCCAGGGCAACAAGTAGCCGGCCAAGACCAGGAACGGCTGTTCATCCTCCATCGTTATAAAAACGCCATTCGGCAGGCGACCGACAGCTTCCATGTAGGTTGCCTTTTGTCGATCGGCGGTTATACGCTCGCGGTGCAGAACAGCATCGATCACTGGTGCAGGCGGCAAACCGTGGCCAGCCAACGTTGGATTGGCCGCAGCCCACACGGTGCGAAAATGGTCGAAACGGGCGCGTTGACAATAGGCACATGGGCGGTGACCAGCGGCCAATGCCGTTGCCTCATCGAGAAAAAAGAGCTCGGTCCAGCAGCCAGGCGTCATGATCGTGCGCCGAACGCCCTTGAAGTCGAGCCGACAGATGATCCAGCGCGGCGTGACATAGGCACGCCGGATGCGGCCGTGGCTGTCGTGCAGACAGCCGCGATTGCCCATCAACGTGCCGCGCGCCGCACTGCTAATAAGATCACCATTTGGCGTTACACGATTTTGGCGAGGCATAGGGGTTTCCATTCGAGTAGAGACGCAACATCTTGCGTCTGCGTAGAGACGCAACATCTTGCGTCTCTACGGTATCATACACCAATTTGATCAAAATTTATTGTAAGGACAAAGAATTCTCTTGTTATCATCGATTGTAAAACCATTTCGCGCCCGTTCGTCGGTTCCGCTTGAACATCAGGCCAACTTTCGCTATCTCTACTGGGACATTGCCTGGTTTGGCATCCTGGCCGGCAG
>JBBRVA010000941.1:0-3190 GCA_038247295.1 Caldilineales bacterium
GTGCCGTTGGTGCTGATGGCGGCACTTTTGCAGGCCGGCACCGAAGTCTACGAACCACTCAATGAGTTCGAACTGAGCGCGCCAACCCACACACTGAGCACGGCGATGTACAAGTTGACGCTGGCCAAGGCGATCTTCGAACAGCCAATTCTGCGCAGCGATAGCTTTGTGCTGAGCGGCACCCTACCCGCTGCCACGACCGAGGAATTCAAGCGCGAGCTTTACACCTTTGCTGGTGGTGAAGGCATCTTTGTCACCAAACCGGCTGGCTTCCGCAAGATCGAGGGTGAGTTCCCCACTCGTAAGCGTACGGATAATAATCCGTTGAATCGCAAAGAGTATTTGTTCAATGTAGGACGGTAAGGAAGCAACAAGCACAATGATAACCAATCTCCAGATTACCCAATTGACACCCACCATGACCACAGCCGCCCACCAAGCCGCGCAACTCCTCCACCTTGTCTTTGGGCCCGAAGGTTCGTGGGAGACGCTGGCAGAAGCAATCCAAGAAGTTGCAGAGATGTTGGCACCGAATCGCATGGTGTGGGTAGCTATGGTGAACGAAGAAGTCATCGGCTGGATTGGCGGCGTTCCGCACTATGAAGGCAATGTGTGGGAACTCCACCCGTTGCTGGTTAGCCCCGCATGGCAGCGGCAAGGCATCGGTAGCACGTTGGTGAGCGTCCTCGAGCAAGCGGTGCAAGCACGCGATGGTCTTACTATTTGGTTGGGGTCCGATGATACGCGCAATCAAACTTCACTTGCCGGGGTTGACCTCTATGAAAACCTCTGGGAACAGATCCGCAATATACGTAATCTAAACGGCCATCCCTACGAATTTTATCAAAAGCTTGGCTATACGATCATTGGCGTGATACCGGATGCCAATGGTCGTGGCAAGCCGGATATTTTTATGGGGAAGCGGATGCCTAAGCAACTAGCTAGCAATGGGTTATGATGGCTGTCGGCTGAGTGCTCCCGCATCCGGTTCACCCTCCAGCAGCACGTTTACCATCTCTTCCAGGGTGCAGCTTTGCCCGCGAGCGATGGCACTGGCGAGGAGTTCGGCGGGCAGCGCGCCTTCGATCTCCGCTTGCAGTTGGGCCGCTTTGTCCCGGTAGATCTGCCAAGTCGCGGCCTGGGTACGCACGCAACTGAGTACGGTTACGACTAGTGCTTTGCGCTCAAGCGCGACGGGTAAGTTGCTGTCGTTGGTTTCCAACACCAACATCTCAGCAAAATAGTAGAACGCATTCATCAAATTGTAGAAATATTGGTGATCCCACGCCCGCTGGATCGCCTCAAGTAGCGTGTGGCGCGCCGTCACCCAATCGCCAGCGGCCAGCAGCGCCGCGCCCAAATAGTTGAGGCTCAGCGTCAGCATCATCTGGCTGTTGACTTCACGTGTGATGGCGACGCCCTCCCGCACCAGCGCAATCGCCTGCTCCACCTGACCAGTGCTGGATAGCACCAGCGCCAGTTCAGCCTTGCACATGCCAATCGCGGACTGACGTCCCAATTCCGTGTAAATGGCTAAGGCTTCCCGGAGGAATTGCTCAGCAACTGGCATCTCTCCCTGGCACCAGGCTACAAACCCCAGGCAGTCCAGTGCCCAGGCTTTTTCATTCGGCAGATCCAACTGCGCACACAATGCCAGACCTTCGCGCCAGTATGCATTGGCTGTCAGGTAGTCACCCAAGCAAAAGAGATGCCAGGCCAAATCACCGAGTAGATTGGCAATTCGATCCGGTCTCCCGACTTTGCGCCAGAGTGCTAAACTTTCAGCGGCTAGACGGCACGATTCAGCGTGATTGGCGCGAGCTGATTGGGCCGATGATAATTGGCGTAAGGCAGTAGCCATTCCAGCAACATCATTGCAATGTTGACTGAGCGTCAGGCTCTCCTGATAGCGTGTATGACCCAACGTTATTTCACCCTGCTCATCGGCAGCAACACCCCAATAGATCAACGCAAAGGCTTGCTCCTGATCCGCAGTGACAGACAAAAGACCCGCTTGCAGATGTTGCTCAGCCTGGACAAAATCGCCCAACAAGACCTCACAGGCGCCTAGCCGCACGAGCATCTGTCCGCGAAGTAGTTGTAGGGTTGCTTGAGCAGTGACAGAGTCTACGATTGATGCTTGAAGTTCGGCATTCGCCTGGGCGAACATCATCATGCCAGTGCGAAAGTTCGCGCGGACTTCGCAATAAAGAAAAAGGGCATGGATTGCCGAGGCCAGCAGCGTAAACTCATGCTGGTCAACTGCCCAATGCCAAGCGACGCTGATGTTCTCGAAGTCGGTGCGTATCGTATCGAGTGATGTCCGTTGCTGTGGACCTTGTAGTCGCTCCTCCTGCGCACCAAGCAGGTGTAGATAATAGCGACTATGCTGCCGTTGCGCCTCCCTCTGCGCCATCTCATCTCCCTTGATCTGTTCCGCAGCAAATTGACGCACCGTTTCCAACAGCCGATAGCGCGTCTGACCGGTCAATTGATCGGCAATCACCAACGATTTGTTGACCAGTTGCGCTAGCAGATCGAGCGTAGAACCTGTTACTGCCTCGGCCACGCTCTCTATCGCGGCGGCTGTCCAGCCACCGCTAAAGACGGACAAGTGCAGCAGCAACTGTTGTTCGGCGGGGGTCAGCAATTCATAGCTCCATTCCAACGTGGCGCGCAAGGTTTGCTGACGCTGGGGTGCGGTGCGCGAACCACTGGTCAACAGTTGAAACCGCCGGTCGAGCGCACCATCCAGCCGCGTCGCAAGCTCTTCAAGCGTGAAGACATGGACGCGGGCGGCGGCCATCTCCAGCGCCAGCGGAATGCCATCCAGCCGACTACAAATGTGGGCAACGGCTGGAGCGTTGTCGGCGGTCAGGACAAAGCTTGGCTTGTGCGTGCGCACCCGTTCCGCAAACAATGCGGCCGCTTCAAAGTGTAACAAATCTTCAAGCGCAAGCAAGGGCTGTGCAAAGGTTGCTACACCATCCCAGCGTTGGTTCATAAGGGGACGGGTGAGCGACGGCACGCGCCAGGGTGTCTCGGCACTGATGTTGAGTGCCTCGCGGCTAGTCGCCAATAGAGAGACCTGTGGACAGTTTTGCAGAATTGCTTCGGCTAACTCGGCGCAAATAGTAATCAGGTGTTCACAGTTATCCAAAATCAGCAACAGGTGTTTGGCACTCAGATA
>JBBRVA010000942.1:0-3187 GCA_038247295.1 Caldilineales bacterium
ACGCAAAGTTTTTCTAATCGCGTGAATGCAACATTATTCAAGTAATTTATCGCTTTTCCGCCCATGCACCCGCTACCTTTCATCCTCTATCACTATTGGCGAGCCAAGTATCTGGCGCAGCGCTTCCGTACACGCGCCGAACTGTTGGCCTGGCAAGATCAGCAGGTGCAAAAGTTTTTACGGCGCACATTGCCGCGCGCGCCGTTTTATCAGCAACAGCGCGACGGACGCGCAATCGATGATTGGCAGCAGTGGCCGACGATTGACAAAGCGACCATGATGGCCAACTTTGATCGTTTGAACACGGTGGGTATCAGCCAGGCCGCTGCCTTTGCCGTGGCGTTACGCGCCGAAGCAGCGCGTGATTTCTCACCTACCCTGGGCTCGATCACAGTGGGACTGTCATCTGGTACATCGGGCAGCCGCGGCCTTTTTTTAGCCAGTGAATACGAGCGCTACCGTTGGGCTGGGGTTGCCCTAGCCAAGGTCTTACCCAGTTCACTCTTGAACCCCCAGCGCGTGGCATTTTTTCTGCGCGCCAATAGCAATCTATACACCACAGTCGGGTCGCGCCACATCCGCTTCGAGTTTTTTGATCTACTGGATCCGCTAGAGCGGCATGTTGGACGCTTGAATGCGTTGCAACCTACGGTGGTAGTGGCGCCGCCGTCACTGTTGCGCCAGTTGGCCGAGAAAAGTGGGCGTGGCGCGCTGCGCATTGCGCCCCAGAAGATCGTTTCAGTGGCCGAGGTGTTGGACCCGTTAGACGAAGCGTTGATTCAAGCGGGCTTTGGACAGCTTGTGCATCAGGTCTATCAAGCAACCGAAGGCTTTTTGGCTAGCACTTGCGGCTACGGCACGTTGCATCTGCACGAGGAATTTGTTGCCATTCAAAAAGAATATCTTGATCCAGCCCTGCGCAAGTTCTCACCGATCATCACCGATTTCAACCGCACCAGCCAACCGATCATCCGTTACCGCCTCAACGACATTCTGACCGAACGTGCGACGCCTTGTCCCTGCGGCGCGCTCACGACCGCGCTGGAAAGCATCGAAGGGCGCGGTGATGATCTTTTCTATCTGCGCAGCTTGGCGGATGACCACTGGGTGACGATCTTCCCCGATTTCATTCGCCGCGCTGTAATCACGAGTTCACCACTGATTGAAGCTTATCGCGTGCGGCAACTGACGCCGGATCAGGTAGAGGTCTCGCTCGTTGTCCCTATCGAACACCAGCCGGCCCTGCAACAAACCATTCGCGACGCTTTACAACAACTTTTTGTCCGTTTAGAATGTGGGCAGCCACAAATTCGCTTTTGCTCCCTCACTGCGGAGCCTGGTCTGCACAAGCTGAAGCGGATCGAACGGTGTTTTGTCGTTGAACAATAATGATCGCATAGAAAAGGAAGAATAATGCCCGCACCTTATATCCTGGCCCTCGATATTGGCACCTCCTCGACGCGGGCGATCCTGTTTGACGCGTTGGCACAGCCTGTGCCGGGTTGTGTGGCGCAAATTGCAAACCATTTGCAGACCAGCGCCGACGGCGGCGCGACCTTTGACGCCGCGCATCTGCTGACCAATGTCATCGCCGCTATCGATCAATTATTGCCGGCGGCTGGTGACCTGGCACCGCAGATCGCCGGTGTGACTATCGCTACCTTTGTCAGCAATGTGTTGGGCGTGGATGCGAGCGGCGAACCGGTGACGCCTGTCTTTACCTATGCCGACACGCGCAATGCCGACGATGCCGACGCGCTGCGCACCGAATTGGGCCACGCTGGCATAACCGCCGCGCATGATCGCACCGGTTGTCTGGTGCATACTTCCTATCTGCCGGCGCGCTTTCGCTGGCTGGCGCGCACGCGGCCAGACTGGTTGCACGGTTCCGCGTACTGGATGTCGTTTGGCGAATATCTGCTATGGAAGCTCCTGGGGCAGCGCGCCGTCAGTTACAGCGTCGCCAGTTGGACAGGGCTGTTGGATCGGCGCACGCTCACCTGGGACAGTGAATGGCTGGCCCACTTGCCGCTCGATCAAGCCCAGTTGTCGCCGCTGGTAGATGTGAATCAGCCGCTGACGGGTCTATTGCCGCGCTGGGCAGACCGTTGGCCGGCATTGAAGAACACCCCCTGGCTCCCCGCGATTGGTGACGGTGCGGCCGCTAACCTGGGCAGCGGTTGTGATAACCCGGCGCGCGTGGCCTTGACCGTTGGTACGACCGGCGCCATGCGCGTCGTCACTGATCCCAATCTGGACGCGATGCCGGCTGGACTGTGGCTCTATCGCGTCGATCGCGGGCGTGGGTTGCTGGGCGGCGCTACAACCGAGGGCGGCAATCTCTTTGCCTGGTTGCGTGAAACCTTACAATTGCCACCCGCCGAACAATTGGAAACCCTTCTCGCCAATCAGCCGCCAGCAGCGCACGGTTTAACCGTTTTGCCCTTTGTCGCCGGTGAACGGGCGCCCGGCTGGAATGACAAAGCACGCGCCAGTTTGATCGGCTTTACGCTGAACACCAAACCAATCGATATTGTGCTGGCCGGGCTAGAAAGTGTAGCCTATCGTTTTGCCATCATCTTTCAACGTATTGCCGTTCACCTGCCGCCCGCTGGCGATTTCCAGATCATCGCCAGCGGCGGCGGGCTTTTGGGTTCGCCGGCCTGGTTGCAGATCATGGCCGATGTGCTGGGCCAACCGATCTTGACCCTGGCGGAAAAGGAGATTACCAGTCGCGGCATTGCCCTGTTGGGGCTAGAACAACTGGGCGTGATTGGGCGCACTGCCGATCTTGCGCCCGCCACCGGTCGCACTTATGTGCCGAACGCAGGTCATTATGCCATCCACCAGGGCGCGCTGGAACGCCAGATTAGTTTTTACGATAAGTTGCTACGCTCTTGATGACCGACAGTTTGGCCCGCACAACAATTCCCGGCGATGCGCGTCTTCGCCCAACAGTTTTTGAGTCTTGCTGCATCTGTAAGGTTCACAAAATTTAAGTTGACAATCCAATTGTAAGCCCATATACTGGTGAACAAGCCATACGATAGATTTAAAGAGTATATTGCTAGTTTTGTATAACGATTTCCGCCGCACTGCACTAGGTCTGTACTTTTAGGCGGATACAAGGGTAATTTCTATTTCGTCGTAATACGCGCAAGCGGCGCTTATTTTTATAGGCGGACAC
>JBBRVA010000943.1:0-3165 GCA_038247295.1 Caldilineales bacterium
CGGTTGGCGAAGCGGAGATGTTGCAAGATATCCGCTTGATGAAACAGTTCAATCTCAACGCCGTGCGCACTTCACATAACCCTTGCCACCCGCGCTGGTACGAGCTGTGCGATCAGTACGGTCTCTTTGTGCTAGACGAGGCCAATTTGGAGACGCATGGCTTGTGGGGCAAATTGGCCGCCGACCCACTGTGGGAGACAGCCTTTGTCGACCGCGTGGCGCGTATGGTCGAGCGCGACAAAAATCATGCTTGTGTGATCATCTGGTCGCTGGGCAACGAGTCTGGCTATGGCCGCAACCACGACGCGATGGCGGCTTGGCTGCGTGCCCACGACCAGACGCGCCCGCTGCTCTACAATCCAGCCGAGGAAGCACCAATGGTCGACATCCTCAGCCCAATGTATCCCAGCGTAGAATCCGTAGCGAAGCTGGCGGCGAAACAAAATGCGACGGATCACCCAGCGCGCCCCATTGTCATGTGCGAATATGCGCATTCGATGGGCAACAGCACCGGCAATTTACAGGAGTATTGGGATCTGGCCAGCGAATATCCAGTCGTCCAGGGTGGTTTTATTTGGGATTGGAAGGACCAGGGCATCCGCCGCGTCAATGACGATGGCGTCGAATGGTTTGCCTACGGTGGCGACATGGGCGACGCGCCGCACGATGGTCACTTCTGTTTCGACGGCTTGATCGGCCCAGAACGCACACCCCACCCTGGGCTGTGGGAGTACAAAAAAGTACTAGAGCCGGTGCGCGTCGAGGCCGTTGATCTCGCCCAAGGCCATGTGAAAGTTGTCAACAGTTATCGCTTTCTAGATTTAAGCGCACTGAACATCGGCTGGACGCTGGCCGCCAATGGCGAAACGGTGCAAGCGGGCACGTTAGCACCCTTGACCACGCCAGCTGGTGCAAGTGAATTGATCACGCTACCCTTGTCGCCCTTTGTCCCCGCGCCTGGAGATGAATATTGGATCACCATCAGCTTTACTTTGGCTCAACCCACGCCGTGGGCAAAGAGGGGTCACGAGGTGGCGTGGGCCCAGTTCCCATTGCCTGTGGCTGTGCAAGCACCAACCTTGGACAAACTTCTCCCGGCTAGCGTCAGCGTCACAGCGCAGGCTAAAGAGCTTGTCGTCACCGGTGAACAATTCCAGATCAATTTCGATTACCAGACTGGCCGTATCACCCAGTATGCGTTCGCCGGTAAGCCTTTGTTGCTAGCCGGGCCACAATTCAACCCTTGGCGCGCCCCCACCGATAACGACGACAATACTTGGGGCGATCAAAAAATGGCGATCCGTTGGCGTGAACTGGGGTTGGATCAGATGCAGCACCAGGAGACGAATTTGCTAGCCCAGCCATTTGACCAGGGTCCGTCGGCCGTTGTTACTGTACAGAGCGAGTTTGCGGGCGTCGTTGATCGAGATAAGATCGCCGCGCAAAGCTGGCAGGAGCGCCTAACCCAGTTGCGTGGACTGCTCACCTATATGGTTGACGAAGAACATCTGCGCGGCCTGGTGCAACACTTTGGCCTCGATTATGTTAGTTTCGCTAGCCCCAGCCAGGCCGACACGGCGCGGCGCTTTGTGGAAGAAATCGATCGGCGCGACGCGATTGCGAGTCTACTGCAAACCTTGTATACGCTCGTCAGCGGGCCGTTGGGCGAAACGACACCCGATGTCGTGAAAGAAGCGCTACGCTCCTCGGCCGAACTGCCAGCAGAATCACTCAAAGCGTCTTTCTTACCCACCGATGTCGCCCGCTTCGACTACGAGTGTCGCCACACGATTCAAGGCGATGGCGCGTTGCTGCTGGACGTGAAGGTGACACCCACCGGCGCGCAACCACCGGCGCTGCCCCGCATCGGTTTGCAGTTCACCCTGCCCGGTGATTACAATACCTTCACCTGGTATGGCCGCGGTCCGCACGAAAGTTATGCCGACCGCAAGCAGAGTGCGCGGATCGGCATCTACCAAGGCAGCGTCGAAGATCAATCCACGGCTTATGGCATGCCGCAAGAAAATGGCAATAAGAGCGATGTGCGTTGGGCTACGTTTACGAATGCGGCGGGCGAAGGGTTAAAGATCGAGGGTGTGTCGGCCCTGTTCAACATTAGCGCGCATCATTTTACCGCCGCAGATTTAACCAACGCCCGTCACACCTACGAATTGCCGCGGCGCAATGAAATTACCGTCCACCTGGACCATGTCCAGAGTGGCCTGGGCAATGCCAGTTGTGGACCGGGCGTATTGCCCCAGTATATGGTCAAGCCGCAGCCCTATCAATTTAGTATCCGCATGCTGCCCTGTCTAAAAAAAGTGCAGTGAGCGCCTCCATCCTTTATAATAACCACCATCGGGGTTGATTAAAATGACATGGCCTATCGCATTGAGTTTTCCGATTCAGCAATCAGACATCTAAAGGGGTTTTCAGCCGCGCAACGATCTGTTATCCTTGATGCTATTGAGCAACAACTCATGTATGAACCATTGATTGAAACTCGCAATCGAAAACTTTTGCGACCCAATCGGTTCTTCGCCTGGGAATTACAGATCGGTGAACTACGCGTCTTCTATATAGTCGATCAAGACGAGACCGATGAGGTGCAGATTCTGGCGATTGGCTGGAAACCTGGCAATATACTCTATATTGATGGCGAAGAGGTAACTTTATGAAACAACTTGCACTAACAGATGCAACGAAACCGTTATTGGAATATGCAGCCGAATTAGATCGCACGGAAGATGGCTTGATTTTGATGGCCGGCACAAAGCCTGTTGCCTTGTTAATTTCACTAGCTGATCTAGACGAAGAATCGTTTTGGTTGAGTATGAGTCCCAAATTTGCCGCTATTCTTGAACAATCGCGCAAAGAGTTGCGGACAGGCAAAAAATCTTCATTGGAAAGTGTCAAAGCGTTAGTCACAACCTGGGATACAGAAGAAAAGGGAAATCATGACTGAGAAATTTCGTTGGGGAATTCTGGGCGGCGGCGGCATTGCCCGCAAATTTGCCACCGGCGTCAAGGCGCTCGATGACGCCGAATTGGTGGCCATCGGTTCGCGCACCCAAGCCAACGCCGATAAGTTTGGCGACGAGTTTGGCATTCCACACCGCCACGCCAGCTACGAAGCCCTGGCAGCCGACCCCGATGTGGATGCCA
>JBBRVA010000944.1:0-3159 GCA_038247295.1 Caldilineales bacterium
CAAGGGCGCACCTACGAATTTGACCAAGTGCAGGAAGAAGTGGCCACCGAACAGCGCGGCCAAATCTGGTTGGCCGGACGCCATGCCGATGATTTACACACGTTGCTTGCCCAGCTTTGTCAACCGCCAATCCCCAGCGGGCCGCGCGTCACCAATCCGCGCTATGAAGGCTTATTTACCCTTTTGACGCTGCCCGACGAAACCGTAGCCCAAGCAGCTGATGAACGTACGGAGGACGCGGCGCGCGGCTTTACACCCGCCAACGATTACAACGCAACCCACCAAGAAGCTTGGTCGGAATGGCAAACGGTGGACTTGCTGAACGAAGCCAGCCGCGCCGACTGTGTGCTCTACATCTGGCGGGCGCTGGCCGGTTGGCAAGCCATTGATCAGCAATGGTGTACGCGGTTGCGCAGCCAGGGCGTCACTTTGTTGCCCGTCGCGCTGATGGGCCAGCCATGCGCAGCGGATTGGCCGCAACAAGCGGAACAGGCGCGGCGCCAGTTGGGCATTCGCCCTGTATTGATCAGCGTGCCATCCCCACCGCTTGAAACTAGCGGCCTGCCGCTCGCCAACGATGTGACTGAATTGCTCGATCAACTATTGGCGCTTCGTCCACGGCTAGCCATTCCACTGGCCCAAGCGGTGGCGGGCCTGCGGCCAACGATTTTACGCCGGATTGTGCGCCAGGGATCGCTCTTGACGGCGCTTTTAGGGGCCGAGCCTGTGCCGCTGATCGACTTGCCGTTGCAGGTCGCCATCAGTTGGAAGATGGCATTGCAGATCGCCGCGGTCTATGGTCGGCCAGGTTTGGACTATCGCAGCCGCGAAATGATGGGTACGTTGATCGTGAATCTACTGGCGCGGACCGTGAGCCAACAATTACTCAAATTGACACCCTTGATCGGCTGGGCGCTCAGCGCGCTGGTTAGCGGCGGCAGCGCTTGGCTGTTGGGGCAATCGCTTGTCCGCTATTACGAACAGGGCAAGGTTGTCGATCTGTCTGCCAACCGGCAATGGCTTACGCAAGTGCAGCCGCATTGGCCCTTCTTTCGCAAGCCGCACACCCCATCTACAGCAGAACCGCGGGTTGAAACGATTCCGCTTGCGTCCGCTGTGGTTTTGGCCAGTGAGGAGGAAACAGCCTTATGAACTGGTCATTTTCTGGGCGGAAGGGGGCCAAGCCACCATCGGCGTCTACCGCGGCGCGGCCCAACGCGGCAACGTCTGGCGCGCCAACGGATGCGGCGCTGCCCAATCGTGCGGCCAAAGACCCGATACCGACAGTGGCGAACAACTGGGCGCCAAACAAGCTGCCGACGGTTTTTTCTGGCCCAGCCTTTACCCCTGCCCAACAAGCTATGACAAAGCATAAGCCGGCGCGCACCAGAACGATTTTTACACTCGACGCCGTGCGCCGGGCATGGCTGGCCATCAAGCAGGCGGGGGGCGGGGCTGGTGTGGATGGCGAGACGCTTGCCCAATTTGGGGCCGCGTTGGAGATAAACCTGGGCGAGCTTTATCAAGCGCTGGCCAGTGGGGGCTATCGTCCTAAACCTGTGCGCCAGGTGCTTGTACCCAAAGAGCAGGGGGGCTTACGACCCTTGGCGCTGTGGGCACTGCGCGATCGGATTGCCCAACGCACGGTGTATGAACTGTTGTTGCCCCAGTTTGAGCCAATTTTTCTACCCTGTAGTTTTGGGTTTCGGCCAGAACGTCGCGTGGAGGATGCCGTTCAACAAGTCGTGCGCCATCGCAATACGAACCTGCGTTGGGTGGTAGACGCCGATATTCAGCGCTGCTTTGACGAGATCGACAGCGATCGGCTGTTGCACTTGCTGCGGGCACGGGTGCGCGAACCGTTGCTCTTGCGCTATGTGGCGGCCTGGCTACACGCCGACATCTTGAACAGCGCCGATGGCATGCCGCGCAAAGCGGGCGCCAGCCAGGGCAATGTGCTATCCCCGCTGCTGGCTAACCTCTACCTGCACGAATTCGACCAGGCGCTAACGCGCCAAAATCTGGCATTGGTGCGCTACGCCGACGACTTTGTCATCTGCTGCCGGCGCAAAGAAGAAGCACAGCGCGCCCAAGATCAGGTGGTTCAAGCATTGGCTGGCTTAAAACTCAAGGTTCATCCCAATAAGAACCAAATTGTCCATTTCGACCAAGGTTTCGCTTGGCTCGGCTACTTTTTCATTCGCAACGAGTGTTATCGAGTGTAGTGGATTTTCGATTGACGATTGACGATTTTCGATTTTTGATTGACGAGATCCCAGGATGGCACCACGTGATTCTTCTGCCGCACCATCGAAAGCAGGATCGAGATTGCCTGCCCACCAATCTTCGTCAATCAAAAATCGTCAATCGAAAATCGTCAATCGAAAATCTAAAAAGGAATCCTAGCATGACCATCATTCATGTTCGTGAACAAGGCGCGGTTGTGCGCCGCGATGCAGAACGTATTGAAGTGACGGTGACTGAAAAGCCCGCCGGGCGCAAAAAAGTGCTGCTCTCCGAGCCAATCCACACGGTTGAACAGGTGAATTTATATGGCAACGTGCAAGTAACGACCCAAGCCATGGCCCTGCTCTTTGCACATGACATTGAAACCATCTTTCTCTCGCTGGGGGGACGTTATCGCGGTCATGCGCTGGTCAATGGTTCGCGCTTTGCGCGCCTACGCCATCAGCAGTTGCGCATCTCGGGTGAGGAACGTGCCTCGCTGGCGATCGCCAGCCAGATTGTATTAGCAAAAGTGCAAGGGCAACGGCAACTTCTAGAAGCATTGGCCGCGCAAAGTGTGGGGGCACTGCCGGCTCAATTAACGCACGCCGCCCACGGTATTGAACAGATGCAGCGCGAATTGCGCCGTGCCAACACGCTCGACGAATTGCGCGGTTTTGAAGGCAAGTCGGCTGCCTATTACTTTGGCGTGTTGCGGCAACTGCTCGACACTACCTGGGGTTTCAACGGGCGTGCGTTCTACCCACCGCCCGATCCGTTCAATGCCCTGCTCAGCTTTGGTTACGCCCTGTTGCAAAAAGATATTACCGCCACCATACAGCAGGTGGGGTTGGACCCCTATCTGGGCTGTCTACATACGGTTGAATATGGCCGTCCCTCTTTGGTGCTCGACCTGATGGAAGAATTTCGACC
>JBBRVA010000945.1:0-3152 GCA_038247295.1 Caldilineales bacterium
AAGTAGTGATTGGCAAGTAGTGATTGGTCAATCCGACTTGATAATACTTACCAATTACCATTTACTACTTACCCTCTCCATGAAGTTTCGTTTATGCCAAATCGGTCATCTGAGCGACAGGTGACCGGTTTTTTGTGAGATGCGGAAGTCGATAGCTCATGTTCCGTGGACAATTGCGCCTCTTAGCGCCTATTATCGGGGTTATGTGTCTGGCCGCGTTGGTTTATTTTTCAACATCAGCCGTGCGCGCCCAACAGCCGACACCGCCGCCTTATGATCCGGCCGCCGTCCCGACCCCAGAGCAGACGCCCGCCGCTGCGTTTGGCAGGGGACTCTTTCTGCAAAACTGCGCACCCTGTCACGGTGAGTTGGGCAACAGTGACGGCCCGACAACGGCAAGTCTACCAGCAGCGCCGCCACTTTTCAGCGATCCGGCTACGATCTGGGCGCGCAGTCCTGGCGAATATTTTCATGTGACCAAATTTGGCCGTATCCAAAACTTAATGCCGCCTTGGGGCAATCAACTGAGCGACACGCAAATTTGGCAGGCGGTCTATTACGCCTGGAGCTTGCATACCGATCAGGCCAAAGTGGAGAGCGGTGGACAATTATACGCCGCGAGTTGCGCCGGTTGCCATGGCGTCGCTGGCGCCGGTGATGGACCTGATGCGCCAGCCGTGATGCCCAATTTTAGCGACGGCGCCGCCATGCTTGTCCGTACCCAAGCAGAGTTAGATGCTGGTTGGCAAGCGATGCATCCCGAAGCGGGCCAGGATTGGAGCCAAGACGAACGCCGCAATGTGCTTGATTACATCCGCACCTTCAGCTATACGCCACCCTGGGAATCCGCACTGAAGCCGGGCAATGGCATGCTTGAGGGCCAAGTGCGCCAGGGAACACCAAACGGTGGCGTCATCAACATGCGACCAATAACACTGACGGCCTACGTCAATTTCGAGCCAGCGCAGGCCCTCACCACCACGACGGATGCAGAAGGGCGCTTTACCTTTGCTGAATTGTCCACCGCCGAAGGGGTTGTCTATCAGGCAGA
Source organism: Caldilineales bacterium (assembly GCA_038247295.1). GTDB lineage: Bacteria > Chloroflexota > Anaerolineae > Caldilineales > Caldilineaceae > JAPLGZ01. The sequence continues at coordinate 1,052 of JBBRVA010000945.1, forward strand.
AACTACCTACGCGGATGTGCGCTATAACAGTAACATTGTTGCGCTCACCCCATTGACGCCGACTCTAAGTGTTGATCTGCCAGTTTACGAAACAACCGATGACGACAGCGGCATTGGCATCAGTCGGGCCAATTGGTTGCTCGATCAAGAACCAGGGGCGTTAATTGTCGGACAGGTATTCAACTTTGCCAATCGTTTGGACCGCACTTTTGTCGGTAAAATAGTCGAGGGTCTTGATCGACCGGCGACCCTGGTGCTCTCAGTGCCAGAAGGTGCAACCGATATTCAGTTTCAAGATGGCGTATTGGGTGGCCGCTATCAACAGGTGGGTACGCTCATTTATGATATCGTCCCAGTACCACCTGGCAGTGATATACGCCAAATTGTGCTCCAATACCGGTTACCATTTGAAGATGACAGCGCGACGTTGGAGCAGTCATTCCCTTATCGTGTCGGCCAGTTGAATTTGTTAATTCCTGAATTACCTAATGTGCAAACGGAAGTTACCGGTTTGACGCAGAGCGAGGCGCAAACGATTCAGGGTGTCAACTATCGCGTCTGGGTGGGCGATGAGCTTTCTAACCCGGTGCAGATCACATTGAGTGGATTAACACCCGCTGGCAGCGCGGATTCGATCCGGCTTGGCCCCGATGGCACAGTGCTGCCCTCATCAACACCACCCCTAGAAAACAATGTTTTGCTCGGCGTAGGCGCGGTGCTGGTACTTGGGCTAGCCATCGCCGCTTACTTGCCGTTGCGCAAACAGGGTCGGCTAGACCGGAAGGCAGCGCTGCAACAAGAAAAAGCTGCGCTGGTGGAACACATCGCGCGCTTGGACGATCAACATGCCAATGGTGAATTGCAAACCCAAACCTGGGCCCAAGAACGGGCGCGTTTGAAGGCAACGCTGTTGGAAGTGGCGCAAGAGATTACGCTGAATGAAGAGCAGAAGAGTACAGATAAGACGCAACGCGTTGGAGCCTAACCGATCGCGACCCATTAAGCCATGACAAAACCACTTATCGCCGTCAGCAATCTCTATAAGCGTTATGGCAGCAAAACTGTCTTGAAAGGTGTGGACCTGACCGTCGATGAAGGCCATGTCATGGCTTTGTTGGGTGCAAACGGCGCTGGTAAAACGACCTTAATGCGAATTGTGGCGGGGCTTGTCAAGCCGCACCGTGGCGATGTCGTCTTGGGTGGCGTTGCGCTAAGCAAGGCCGGTGCCGAGCTACGCCGCTATATTGGGCTGGTCAGTCATCTACCCTTGCTTTATGACAATTTGAGCGGCTGGGAAAACCTGGCTTTTTTTGCCCAGTTGTACGACATGCAGCAACCAGAAGCCCGCATCGAAGCTGTCTTACGCGCGGTCGATCTTTGGCAACGCCGGCGCGATGGCGTGCGCACCTATAGCCGGGGGATGGTGCAACGGCTGGCCATTGCGCGGGCCATCCTGCACGATCCGCCCGTGCTGCTGCTCGACGAACCAGATACGGGGCTGTACCAGAGCAGTTCGCAACTTTTACACGACCTGATCCGCCAACTGGGCGCGGCCAACCGTGCTATTTTGCTGACCACGCACAATCTGGATCGTGCGCTGGAATGGGCAGATTCGGTTTGTTTATTACACGATGGTAAAATTGTCTATCAAGCACCAGCGGTGAATCTGGATGGACCAGCACTGCGCCGTCTATATGCCGAAGCTGATCAACTGTAAGATGACAAACATTTCTCTGCCCACCGACCCGATTGCAGCCACGCCGACACCGTCCCCATTAGCGATGGGGACGGTGCAGATGCGGACTGGTGGTGGCGCGGCGGCTTATCTACGCAAAGTTTGGGCGATTGCCAGCAAAGATTTACGCGCCGAACTGCGCGCCAAAGAAATCTTTAGCACGATGGCAACCTTTAGCGTGCTAGCCGTGATTATTTTTGGTTTGGCTTTTGATCTGAGGGTGCAACGTTCGGCTATGGTGGTGCCGGGTGTGCTCTGGGTCGTGATCTTGTACACGGGTATCTTGGGTCTCAATCGCAGCTTCGGCGCCGAAGTAGACCGCGGCAGCCTTTCGGCACTGCTGCTGGCGCCGGTCGATCGCAGCGC
>JBBRVA010000946.1:0-3151 GCA_038247295.1 Caldilineales bacterium
CAGACCACGGCGGCGGGCGGCACGATGCCGGTGCCGCGCGGCAAGATCATGGGCGGATCAAGCGCCGTCAACGCGCAGATCTTTTTGCGCGGCGTGCCGGAAGATTTTGACGAATGGGCGGCACAAGGCAATGACCGCTGGAGCTTTGACGCACTGCTGCCCTACTTCTGCAAGCTGGAACGTGACTTGGACTACAGCGGCCCTTTCCACGGCAACAGTGGGCCGATCCCAGCGCGGCGCTTCAAACCAGACGAGTGGGGACCGGAACACCGCGCCTTTTACACGGCTTGCCGCGCCGCCGGCTATGCGGATTGTCCCGACCACAACGATCCCGGCTCGACTGGCGTGGGGCCGCTCGCCCTCAACAACGTGGACGGCATCCGCTGGAGCACGACGATTGGCTATCTGAACCCGGCCCGCCAACGGCCCAACCTAACGATCAAAGCTGATTGCCTGGTGCAGCGGATCTGTTTTGCCGGCACGCGCGCTGAAGGTGTCGAAGTGGAACAGCATGGCGAAAAATTCACCGTCCAGGCGGATGAGATTATTCTCAGCGCCGGTGCGATTGGCTCACCCCATCTGTTGCTGCGTTCGGGCGTTGGCCCCGTCGACGATTTGACCCGCCTGGGGATTCCCGTCGTGCAGCACTTGCCGGGCGTCGGCGAAAATCTGCGCGACCACCCGCAGATTTTGTCGATCATCCGCACCAAGCCCGGCGTGCCCGTCGATGGGTTGGCGCCCCGGCTGCAAGTGGGGCTGCGCTACACCGCCGAGGGCTCGACGTTGCGCAACGACATGTTTCTGCTGCCTTCTACCTATGCCACCTCGGGCGGCGTCGCCACCGATTCGCCGGCAATTGGTTTCTATCTGGTCGCCTGTATCTACCTGGCCGCTGGCGCCGGTCGCTTGACCCTCGCCTCCGCCGATCCGCATGTGCAGCCGCGGCTTGATTACAACTACCTGGCCGAACCCTTCGACCGCGCCCGGCTGCGCGAGTCGGTTGGCATGATGCTGGACTTGCTGCAACATGACGCTTTCCAGGCGATTGTAGCCGAGCGGGTGACACCGACCGATGCCGACTTAACCTCCGCTGCGGCGCTGGATGCGTGGCTGCACCGCACGGTCGCCACCAGCCATCACAGCTCCAGTACCTGCAAAATGGGCCCCAGCACCGACCCGCTGGCCGTGGTCGATCAGTTTGGCAAAGTCCACGGCCTGGACGGGCTGCGCGTGGCCGACGCCGCCATTATGCCCGACTGCATCCGCGCCAACACCAACATCACCAGCATGGCGATTGGCGAGCGAATTGCGGATTTGATGCGGCAGGGGTTTTAAGTTGATGGGTACGGCTTAGATCTCATTAAGACACGAGTATCGCGCTAATAATAGGCCACTGGCTGTCTTGGGCGTTCGATATGATAAGAAAAACTTGGTTGCTAAGATTAAACATGGTAAAGTACGTTTAGAAAGGTGGCACGAATCATGTTTGAGATTGTTACACTGACGCCCAACAATACATTACAACTGCCGTTAGAGATTGCCCGCCATTTTTTGCCAGCCGACCGTTTCATTGTCTGGCAGGAAGGCGACACATTACATCTGAAAAGACTGACGCCATCCCCGTTGAGGCTGGTTGAAGATGCACCCGAAGATGAACCAATGACGCTCGATGAAATCAATGACATCGTCCACATCGTCCGACAGCGGCGACCTGCACCGCAGACAGAATAAGTTGTGCGTATCGTCATTGACACTAATATTTGGTAAGGGCGCGCTCGAAAGTTCAAACAAGAATTCTCAGCCTAAAGCGAAATTGTGGTATCATGGGGTTATGAACTGACCTTTTGTATAATTCGGTTTGAGGTGTGCTATGTTTGCAGTCGAATTCCAAGCGACAGTCCGCGATGATAAAATTGAAATCCCCCAGGAGTACAAGGGACAATTTCGCAACCTTGTGCGCGTCATTGTTTTGGCGGAGGAACGTAAAGAGGCCAGTAGCAACTTGATTGATCAACTGCTCAAAAACCCGCTTCGCCTGAAAAGCTTTCGACCGCTGACCAGAGCAGAGGTCTATGTCCGCTAATCTAAGCACAGCCTGCTTTATCGATACGAATATTTGGTTATATGCGTTCATTGAAGCGGATGATCCGAAAAAATCAGCCAACGCTCGCTATCTCATTCAACAGTTCGAACCTGTGCTCAGTGTCCAAGTCATTAACGAAGTTTGTCTCAATCTACTGCGCAAAGCAAATTTTTCCGAAGAACAGGTTAGGCAACTGATTGATTCATTCTACGCACAATATCGCGTGATCGACTATAATCAAGCATTACTCCTCCTCGCTTCTCAACTACGGCAGCGCTACTCCTTGTCGTATTGGGACAGCACGATTGTGGCGAGTGCGCTTAAGGCTGGTGTTGCGGTGCTCTATTCCGAAGATATGCACCATAGCTTGCTGATCGATAACCAGGTTCAGATTATCAACCCATTTATGATGCCATAGGCAGCTCACTTGTCTGTTGACCGTGCGAAGAGATCGTCTCATGGAGACGCTAGAACACTACCGGCAGGAGGAAGGCATTACGCAAGAATTGCTGGCCGCCGGCATTCCCAAACAAGCTATTGTCCTTGCCTTCTATCGACCAGAACGGTGTACGTTGACCGAATTTGCCGTTATTTGAAGTGCTATATAGGAAAGGGATAGGTCGCTGCATTGGCATTCGCGTAAATTGTAATCCCTGAAGCAAGCTAAAATTTCCTCGCATTCCCTAGACCGCCGTCACAAACGGGTAACTACTGCCAAAAACGTAGAATTTCCCCTGCCTAGAACATCGTCGCGCTACGAATTCCGCGCAGTTGTACCACCGCTTCTTCTCCTTGATGACGATCGCTTTGGCGCTGATCTGGTAGCAAAGCTGGTTTTGTGAGAGTGCTGAGTTATTGGTAGAAAGCTGACGAAAGCTTAAACTTAACAAAAGGATTGACAGATAGCAACTTTAGTGGTATGCTGATTTGTGTTAGATTTTCGTAATAAATTCTACAAAGTACTCTTTCACACCGACATTACTAGAAAATTCAGCCAAAGAGTATAGCCTGCCAGGTGGTATAGGCCAGATCGTCCTATTCATTTGGAACGGTCATAAAATGGCATCG
>JBBRVA010000947.1:0-3144 GCA_038247295.1 Caldilineales bacterium
ACTGCCGTATCGACTTCCGCACCAGGCGAAAGTGGCACGGTCGTGATCACCTGCGCAGTGGCCGGGTTTAAAACTGGGCCATACGTGCCAGCGCTTGATCGTTGCCAGTCGCCGTTGACGTAGTTGAGAAGTTGTCCGTTTGTACTCATGTAATATTCCTTATCGTCTACTCTAAAATTGCGATCAAAACGTGGAGTAAGTTTTCTACATCTTCTGGAACACGGAAAAGATTAATATCTTGGGTCACTTGGCGGCTCTGACCATCGAGAACGCCAAATTGCCAAACGTCGCCAATCGAGACTGCGCCGTAGAGGTTTACCCTTGCATTTGGGGTACGAACTTGATCCAAGGCAATGAGTTCGGTGGCAAGCTGGGTAAAGCCTTTTTGCAGATCGGCGTTTTTGGCTTCAATGATAAGAAGTTGATGGGTAGATTCCAGATAGTAATCAAGTGTGCCTTGTAGTTGGCGGGTGGCATACAAGGCCATTTCAACGCTCACGCGCACAGTTGTGTAATAAAGCAATTCCGATAAAACAGGCGCAATCAGAAATTCACGTCGTGCGGCTTCATTGTTCAAATTAACTTGGCGCAGGTTAGCATTAAGCCTTGCCCGCAGATCGGCAATGCGATCCAATGGTTGGTCGGTGGTTGGCAGTGGCAAACTTGCCCTCTGATACCGATAACCAAAATAGCGAACGATCTTATCGGTCGGCAGATTGAGGGCGAAAAAATCAGAAAAGGTATAGGCCCGATCCGGTTTGATCGCTGTTTCGTTGGCTAGCGGATTACCTGTTGGCGTCTGATAATTGGCTTCAGCTTCTTTGAGCGCCATCTCGCCTATTTCAGCCTTGGCATACAGATCTGACGGCTCGGCGCGCGCAAGGTCAGCGACTAAAAATTGGATAATCTGCCACTGATTCGCACGGCTAAGACCGCGCAATTGTTCAACCAATGCTGTTTTTGTCATAACTTATCCAGGCCATTGTTTATCTGATACGTTCCGCATTACAAAAAATAGCGCTCCATGACACGCTTCTCTTCCCATTCCTCACGCGCGGCCTGCACGCTGTCGGCCTCGCTCACCTCTGCAATTGGTACATCCCACCAGCTTTCGTAGCCAGGTACGCCCAGATAGCGGTCGTTTCGCACATAGAGCACCGTTGTACGGTCGATGCTTTTTGCTGTTTTCAGTGCGGCCACCAGATCGGCATAGCTGTGGCATTCGATCACATGCGCGCCCAGGCTGCGGGCATTCATGGCCAGGTCGACGGGCAGATCCTCCACATTATCGCCATCCAGATCAGAAGGTAAGCCGCCGTTTTTGGGATAAACATAACGAGTGCCAAAGCCCTGATCGCCCACGGCCCGGCTGAGTGATCCAATGCTCTTATAGCCGCGGTTGTCCACCAATACGATGGTCAGTTTGTACCCCTCCTGGATCGACGTGACCAGATCGGTGTGCAACATCAGATAGCTACCGTCACCCACCAATACGTAAACCTCGCGTTCAGGATCGGCCATCTTAATCCCCAAGCCGCCCGCAATTTCGTAGCCCATGCAGCTAAAGCCATATTCCATGTGATACTGGCGAGGGTGGCGGGCGCGCCACAGTTTGTGCAAATCACCGGGCAGACTGCCGGCCGCGCAGACCATGACGGCGTCCGGATCGCCCTGTTCGTTGACCGCACCGATCAGCGCGCCTTGGAAGGGCAGGCCACTATCGGCGCGCTGAATCGCGTAGAGGCGATCAACTTCGGCTTCCCAGGCGTCGTGTAACTGGCGCGCCCGACTTTGATTTGTATCACTATTCGTGTAGCCATGTAAAGCAATTAGTAACTCGTCGAGCGTGGCTTGCGCATCGCCTACCAGAGGCAGGGCGTTGTGCTTGTAGGCGTCAAACTCGGCAACATTGATGTTGATGAAGCGCACATCTGGGTTTTGGAATTGGGTCTTGCTGGCGGTTGTAAAATCGCTGTAACGGGTGCCAATGCCAATAATCAGATCCGCTTCTTTAGCAATGATGTTGGCCGCCGATGTGCCAGTAACGCCAATTGCACCTAGGCAGAGCGGGTTATCATAACGCAGACTGCCCTTACCCGCCATTGTTTCGCCGACCGGGATACCGGTGCGCTCGACAAATTCACGCAAGGTCGCGGTAGCCTCACTGTAGAGCACACCGCCACCGGCAATAATCAAGGGCTGCTTGGCAGCGCGAATCCATTGCGCGGCCTGCTGCAACGCCCGCTGATCGGGCCGGTTGCGTGGGATGCGCCATACTCGTTTATCAAACAGCGCCGTGGGATAATCGTATGCTTCGGTTTGTACATCTTGTGGTAATGCCAAAGTGACCGCGCCGGTTTCCGCCGGGCTGGTCAAGACACGCATCGCTTCGAGCAGGCTGGTGATCAACTGATCGGGACGGTTGATGCGATCCCAATAGCGGCTAACGGGACGGAAACAGTCGTTGACCGAGATGTCTTGGCTGTGCTCGGATTCTAGTTGTTGCAGCACGGGGGCGACGTTGCGACGGGCGAAGATGTCACCAGGCAGCAACAAAACTGGCAGCCGGTTAACCGTGGCCACGGCGGCGCCTGTGATCATATTGGTGGCGCCCGGTCCAATCGAGGTTGTGCAAGCAAGGGTTTGCAGTCGATTCTTGTGTTTCGCATAGGCAGCCGCAGTATGCACCATCGCTTGCTCATTACGCGTCTGATAATAACGAAAATCAGGATATTGATGGAGGGCTTGACCAATGCCGGCGACGTTGCCATGTCCAAAGATGCCAAAGCAACCAGCGAAGAAGCGCTGTTCGACACTGTCGCGTTCGGTATATTGGTTTTTCAGAAATTGGATCACCGCCTGGGCCATAGTCAGGCGGACGGTAGATGTAGCACGCATAATTTTGTTCCCTTTCCCTTTCCGAATAGCTATGTCATCAATTTACTTTTCGGGCGCGACGTTTTCATGTATAATCAAACCCAGTGTAACAGCAAATTTAGGAGGCAGAAAAATGATTCCAGCTACATTGTTACAATCGATTGATGAACTGTCGGTTAACGACAAATTATCACTCATCGAAGCGATTACCCAAATGTTGCAACATGAGCTAGCGGCGAACGGTAGCACTCAACCACAAAACGGCGC
>JBBRVA010000948.1:0-3139 GCA_038247295.1 Caldilineales bacterium
GGCGAGCAGGCGCTCGAATTCTTCATGCGTGTGGCTCGTGGCTGACAGAAAGTCTTTTGGTTTCTTTTTCAGTTCGGCATAGGTTAGCATGGCTCTATTCTACCACTGTCAGCCTTGCTTCCTTATTCCTGATAATGTCTATTACTTAATATAATGTAAATTTTATTACGCAATATCAACTATACAATATAAAATCTGGAATGTCAACGCCTGAAAACTATATCTTGGGTGCTTCCTCTACGACTTTTGTGAAGTCCTGAAGTCCATTGCGGACTTTGTAATCACATTAGCCGACGCCGTTTAAAACTGGCGTCTGCTACAGAAAACCTGCTTTAGCGGATGGTTGTGATTTGTCGAAGCTAATTATTCTTATCATGTGGATATTTCAATGTTCGCTTAAATTTGCTTGAAATTCGCGTAAAATTAGTTTTCTTGTTCACCTACTTGAATAGTGGAAAGAAAACATTTCACAATTGAGTAAAATTGCGATTGTTCTAAGCCCGTTAGGCTTTGCGCAACAAATACCAGCGACACGGCTGCCGATCTGGGGTACCGCGCATGATTTCCACGATCTGCAGATGCGGCGCAAAGCGTGCTTCGACCTCATGTTCGCCCATACCACGCGGTGGTTTGTCTGGTGGGCGTTCAGCCTCCGGCAGCAGATCGAAAGCAAAGAGCTGATAATAGCCACCCGCGGCTAGATTGGCAACCACACCTTGGATATAGGCTGGTCGCAAGCCAAATTCCAACCCATGCAGACAGCCAATGTCCAGAATATAGCTGGCTTGTGCGTCCCGTATGGGAAGCAGCGTCACATCCGCCTGGATCAAGCGGATCCTTGGGAGCAGCACGGCGTTGTCACTGCGGAGACGTTCTAGTCCCGTCGCCAGCGCCAGCGCCGAAAACTCACAACCGATCACCGTCAAGCCCAACCCCGCCAGATAAGCCACATTGGTCGCCGTGCCACACCCCAGATCGAGCGCAACGCCGTTGGACGGAACCGGGTGTTCCTTCCAAAACTGCACTACCTCCGGCGGCGTAATGCGTGTATCCCAGGGGGTTCGCCCCTGCCGGTAATTCTCTTCCCACTGCTCACGGATTTGATTCATAATTATTGATGGATGAAAGACGAACGACGACGGCTGTTCACCGACTACTGACTACCGTCTACCGTCTATTGCCCATACTCCTCATAATAATCCTTCATCGCTGCTTCGATCACCTGCAACGCATGCTCGCGACCGTACACCCCTTCGACGGTTAACTTGGACGGTTGGCCGGGAATCATCTTGTAGGTGCCAAAGTAGTGACGTAGCCGCTCAACCAGCACTTCGGGCAGATCGCTAATGTCCTGCGCATTGCCCCACACATAATCATTTTCCAACACAGCAATGATTTTATCGTCTGCTTCGCCGCCATCATTGACATCTAGCCCACCCACCACGCGTGCATTGACGATCAGTTCCGAACGGTTGATCGGACGCTCGGTGACCACGCAAATATCGAGCGGATCGCCGTCGCCGCGATCAGCGTTTTTTGACAATTTGGCGACGTGTTTGTCGCAATACGTGCGCGGGATAAAACCGTACAGCGCCGGCGGATGTGACGAGCCACGCTGCGGGCGGTCGATGCGCAAATAGCCGGTCGTCTTGTCGATCTCATACTTCATCATATCAAACGGCGTAATCTCGATATAGGCATGTACGACCGCCGGTGGATTAGGGCCAATATCCAGTCCATGCCAGGGATGCGGACGCCAACGGTAAAAAGGTGGTGGGAATTTCATAATAATTTCATTTCCTTTAGAAAATAAGGTACAGGGATAGAAGTAAACAGGGATACAGGTAGATAGGTAAACATGGTACTAGTACACTTGGGCGTAAGTAAGACAGTGAATCAGTAGGACAGTAGAACAGTGTTTGTACTGTCTCACTGTCCTACTGATTCACCGGAGAATAGTATGGTTATTTCCGCCCAAGTGTACTAGACGTTGGCTTCAACGGGGCTTCAGCCTGTTTTGTGTAACAGACGGTGAATGATGGTGATTCACAAAATAAACCGGTCATCGAACGTAGGCTGAGCTTGTCGAAGCCGAAGCCGAAGCCGAAGCCGAAGCCGCTTCGACAAGCTCAGCCTACGTTTACTGCATTAAATCGTTGATGACCATCAACCATCGATTGCTTAATCCCGTTAATGTCTAATCTGCCCGAAAGACGTATCGAACCCCTCGGCATGCGGTTGAACCCCAATGTTTGATAGTATACTTGATGCTGGCGTCAATCGCAGTTTTGTTAGCGCTTGGATGGGCATTATCGCTCATACAAGGCGCGCCATCTGTCGATTGACCGCGCGCGGATTGGATAAAACTGGGCATTGACAAACTAGAACGCTTGTGCTATTTTTATATGCACATCCCCATAATTAGCGTATGCGCGGAAAGAGATTCTATGAGCACATTAGAACAAGCGTATGAAACACAAATCAAAAATATTCAGACCAAAACGGGCAAGACGCTTGCAGAATTAGGCCAAATTGTGCAGGCGAGTGGATTGACCAAACACGGCGAAATTCGCGCCATGCTCCAGCGCGAACTGGGCTTGGGGCATGGGGACGCCAACGCCCTCGTGCATGCGCTGGCCAACTCGGATGGGCAACGCGCCGCCCAGACCCAAGGTGCAAGCACCGATGATGTGCTCAGCACGATCTATGCCGGTCCTAAAGCCGTGCTGCGTCCGATCCACGATCAGCTGATGACGGCGATCAATGAACTGGGCGAATTTGAGATTGTACCAAAAAAGGGCTATGTAAGTTTGCGGCGTAAAAAGCAATTTGCCATGCTCGGTCCCGCCAGCAAGGGGCGCGTCGAGGTAGGGCTGAATATGAAAGGTGTCCCGCCCACCGATCGGCTAACCGCCATGCCGGCTGGCGGCATGTGCAACTACAAGGTGAATGTTTCTGACTCTAGCGAAGTCGATGCCGAGCTTATCGATTGGATCCAGCAGGCTTATGCAAGTGCGGGTTAGCACACAGGCGAGTTAAGAGAGTAATTGGTAATTGGTAATTGGTAATTGGGTGATTGCGGATAATTAATTACCAATCACCCAATTACCAATTACTACTTACCAATTACCAATTACCA
>JBBRVA010000949.1:0-3138 GCA_038247295.1 Caldilineales bacterium
ATTACCTTTACCACTGGCGCCAAACAGTTGGTTGTGCAAGAAGCGGCGGTAACAATATGGTGTGTCTGCGGATCATACAGATGATCGTTGCACCCCATCACGATGTTGAAGCCGCCTTGTTTCACCGGCGCCGCCACGATCACTTTCCGCACCCCCTGCCCAAAATAGGGATCGAGCAATGCCGGCGTGCGGAACTTGCCGCTGCACTCCAAAACAATGTCAACGCCCATCGCTTGCCAAGGCACTTCGCCAGGCGCCTTTTTTTCACTAAAGGAGATTGCACTGTCGTCAATCCACAGTTGCCCGTCGGCGGGACGGATGTTGCCTCCCCAGCGACCATGCACAGAGTCAAAAGTCAGCAAATGCGCGGCGGCTTCCAGCCCTCCAGCCGGTTCATTGATGTGGACAAATTCAATGTCTTCGTGACGCCACCCGGCGCGGAGGACAAGCCTGCCAATCCGCCCAAAGCCATTAATACCTACTCGAATACCCATTATTTACTTCTCCACTGTTATATTTTGGTTTTTACTCACAGGCGGCGTACGTCCTGACTCAAATCATTGGCGCCCGTCACGGTCAATAACGAGCAAAAACAAGCGGATCCGGTTGCTAAGTTCGACCAATGTTCGCTTAAAGACGCGGGTTTGTTCCTCCGGATCGCTAATCGCTGCCGGGTCCTCAAAACTCCAATGGATCCGTTCGGGGTCGTCGGGAAAGATAGGGCAAGCTTCCCGTGCGCGGTCACATACCGTTATCACATAGTCAAAATGTTGGCCGACAAAGGTATCAATATGTTTTGAATAAAGCTGGCTGCTCTCAATGTTTTGGTCTTTCAATACAGTCAGGGCCATTGGATGGACAGTGGAAGGCTGTGTACCCGCACTAAAAACCGTAACCTGATTGCCACCTATTTGGCGCAAAAGCGCTTCGGCAATTTGAGAACGTGCGCTGTTATGGGTGCAGAGAAAGAGGACGCGTAGCGGTGGTTGGGTTACCGCGGCCGGCACACGCTGCCAGTTGGTAATCGGTTCACCTAATGCGGGATGTAACTGCCGGCCACTTTCGTGATACAGCGTGTTGAGACGAGCTAGATCGACGCTGTAATACACATCGCGGCCATCTGCGCTGCTGCGCCGCTCGGTGACTAACTGGTAGTTGCGCAGTTGCTTCAAGTGATAAGAGATCAAATTCATTGGGCGGTTGACCCGTTCAACTAACTCTTGTACGCGATAATCACTGTGTACAAGCGCGCTCAGCAGTTGCCAGCGTACTTCATGCGCGAGCAGCTTCAGCAAAATCGGCGGATCCTGGTCAATAGAGATAGTCAGCATAGAGCCTCCTAGATATAATACAATCTAAATTGATTCAATTTAGATTGTATTATATTATGAAGTTGTTTTGCTCGACAAATCAGGAGATCGTTAAAATTGGGGTAACGATTCAGACCTTTTTCACCACCGGGCCAGAAAGTCCCCGCTGCCATCCCTGGCGGCTTCTGGGCGCGCTGGCCGCCAAGGATGGCGGCGCTCCCAGCCAGAATCGTTACAAATTGGGGACTTTACATATGGAGGGTACTGAGAAATGCTTGGCCCGCGGCATCCAGCGACCAATCTAGGGCGAAGGTAAGGCTGCGCACGCGGATCGCCCCAACTGTTTGATCGAGGGGACGCGTTGGCGCCACGGGGTAGATCAAGATCGCTTCGGCGGCGCCTTTGGCTTCGGCGTAAGCAATCACCTGGGCAATTTCGTCGGCGCTGGGCGTGGCGCCCGGTGTGCGGTATTTGGTGTCCATAACCCAACGCGGTTGGCCCGTGGCTTGTTCAACGACAACGAGATCGATGTTAAAGTGGGGGCCACTGCTGCCAATTGCGTAGCGATCCTGGATTTTCAAGCCATACTTGGGATCCAAATTTGCTTTCAGCCATTCGGCCACAAAGCGCTCGTAGAGGCGCGCCATGTTGACCAGGAAGGGCAACATCTGCCGACCACCAGCTTCGTGGCTGGGACCCCGTTCATCCAGAAAGAAATAGCACAGTGCATGCAGCGGATGATAATCGTGATTCAGACGGTTATAGGTGCGTTGAAGGCACACCTGGGCTGCGAATGGCTGCAGCGTAACCGTCGATTGCAGCACCCGCAATGCCTGGCGTACACTTGGTAGGGCGCGTTGCTCGGTGCAGAGGCCGCTGCGCAGGATGCGGTGCAACGTCCAGGCCAAAATCTGGTTTTCCTCTACATCACCCGTCTGTTCCTCGTATTGGCAATGCACTTCGACTTGTTCTGGCTGCTGAAACATCGGTTGCAGGTCCAACCGGCCGCGCACATAGGGCAGACGGTCTGCTTGACTTATGTACTTTTGATAGAGGCCCTTGCGCATCCGATCCAGGATGCGGCGGGCGAGAATATGCGCCAACCGTTCGTAAAATTCATCGAGGGTGGCGGCGTCAAATAGACCATCCAAAAAGCGGAAACTTTGCAGATTATAGGCAACTTCCAACATGCCAAAGAGGTTGACAAGCGGTGTTTTGGGTTGCAGCGACAGCGCCAACTCGGCTGTCAGTGGAATGTAGCCGATCCAACCGCGCGCGGTCAGTTGCCATTGCCCCTGCGTGCGGAAGGAGGGCGGCTGCACATCCACCTGTTCGTGATAGTGCGTGTGTAACAGGCGCGCAGCGGCTTCCGGCAATTGCTCGGGCCGGAAACGGGTTGGTTCGTATTCGCGTAGGGTGAGGACAATCGGTGTTGGCATGGTAAATTTAGCTTGAATCTGTCGCGTATAGGGGTGCGTTCATTTAGAATTAGTACGCGGATTAACGCGGATTTAATCCGCGTTAATCCGCGTTAATCCGCGTACTAATTCTAAACTGTCAGTCTACTAGTTCGGACGCAATTTGTGCCCAGCGGAATTCTTCGACTCGTTCCAGATTATCAAAGAAATACTCTTCGAGATACGGCTCGATCTCCATCCGCCAGATATCTTCGATCTCACGCCCCAAACTTTTGCGCATCAAAAAGGCAATGCCAACCGCGTAATCCTTATCGTCGATCTGCGTATTGACGCGCTGGAGTATTTCAACTAACTGCTCGACTGGGAAACCAGTTTGTTCACGTTCGTGAAAGGTGCGCAGTGCACGATAA
>JBBRVA010000950.1:0-3136 GCA_038247295.1 Caldilineales bacterium
ATGTTGGCGTCATATCGTCGCTGGGGTGGACAAGGTTGCGGATCTGTCCGCGCACATGTATGGGCCACGCGCGCAAACAGTCGGTTTGGCTGGCCTGTGGATGGTGGTGGGCTATCTGGATCTGTTACAAGCCGAAGCGCGGGTGGCGATAGACCCGGTTGATGGTGTTTGGCGCTATCGCGTCATTTGATTCAATGCTGCGCTTTCCAGTTTAGTCAACCGGTGGATGAAAACCGGCCAGCACCCAACGAAGACGTACACGCACCAACAGCGGCCGATTTAGTTGTAAGGCGCTAACTGTCGCACGACCGGTGGGTGTTAAGCCAATAATCTCAGTCTTATCTTCGCTCCAGGTAAAGTGTTCATGCCAGTTTTGGGTGCGTGGGTTAAATAACCGCGCAAACTCGCCACTGATGATATCTTCTGCCTGAGTGCGGTTATTCTTATTCTCGTTACAAGGGCGGCAGGCCGACCAGAGATTGTCACGGTCTGTCGTTCCGCCCGCCATAATGGGTGTTATGTGGTCGATGCTCAACGAAATGCCAGTCAAGGCTGCTTCCGAAAGACAATAACCACATCTATAACGTGAATCTTGCTCGATCTGGCGTCGTAGTTCGAGACTGATATAAGGTCTGGTCACGGTGTTTGGGCGCGTAATTCTGTCAGCGAAGGTAATTCGTGCCCCCGACTTTTTAAAAGTGCATAAGCGTGTGCCTTACGCAACATAAAAGCTTCTGCCTCATCACGCAGTTGCGTCAACCATTGGCGGCCTTCATGCGTAAGATCGCCAGTGGCCTGGCGGTCCAATAGTACATCGTAAAGAGCCACTTTATCGCGATTCATGTTACTTTGGGCAATCGGCCAGAGGGCATCATCACTCAAGTAGGCCATGGCTGCAAGTTCTGCCCTGCGCGCCTGCGGTAGATCTTCTTCTACTGTTGGCGGCAGATTGCGGGATAAATTTTGTAAGACCAGCTTATCCACAGGCTGGTCTGCTAACTGTGCCTGGGCTTCTAGGCGTTCATAGAGATTTTCAGGCACTGTCAAAACAACGGTTCGAGCAGACATAATTCCCTCTTGATCTCTTTTTACACAATTCAATCTTTTTGACCCAACGGCTCGATAAAGAGATTATAGAGTACGCAATCTCTAGCGTCAAGTGTAAGCGCGTAAGTGCTCTTCTATGCGACGACTCTTTACCGCGCGTCTACTTGATCACCTAACCCCAACTGTGCCAACTCTTGCCCCACGTAACGGAGCACTGCCGCTTCCAATGCGTCTGGATAGGCAAACTGGTGCTTTTCGGCAATCGTGCGCCCTTCTTTTTGTACAATGCGCGCCAGGCTAAGATGCGCTTGGACTAGGCTGGCTTGGGACAATCCGTCGAGGGTCAACGCCGCTTCAATCGCCTGGCGCGTGTCAGCTGGTAGAAAGTGGTTGAGATTCTTTACCCCGGTGTCGCGCACAATGCCGTGGCCGGTTAAAAGTAATTCGGTTAGCAAGTTAATTTCAACACCCAACCCCATAACGCCGATAATCAGCTCGGCGCGGCCAGTCACGGCGGGCGTGAGGGAGATGCAGCGCCAGAATTCTTTTGTGACGCGTTCCAGACCGCGCGCAATGGCAATCGGGTCTTGTGGCGGGACCGCTTTGTCAAACGTCAAGCTGCTTGGCGTTGCCTGTAGAACCAGCACCTTGGCTGGATCCACCGCCATTGTCTCCCCGCTGTGCAGCCACATATCGAGCCGCAACCCATCTTGCGTCAGGGCATTGACCATTTTGCCGTCAAAGAGCAAGTTAAAAAGCACCAGCGGCCGGATCTCGGTCAGCCAGGCTTCCACTTGCGTTTTGAAGTCGGGCAGTACTGCTTCCGCTAGCAGCAGGTGAATGTCCAGGTCCGAGTAGCGATCGGCATTGCCGCGCCCCAAACTGCCTTCGAGCCAGGCCGCTTTGATGCGCGCATCGGCGGCCAGTTTCATTTTTAGTGCCGCGATGTACTGTTCTTGCATGGGTTTTCCCCTTCTATGCGTATAGTGGTCAGGCAACCGACATGTATGTCAACCTGGCTGTATGGTTGAGAATATTTTCACAATCATACACGCATTTTTGTGGCTTTGCAAACCCTATGGAAAACGCTCAGAACCGCGGATTTACAGATAGACGCGGATCGTTGTTCGTCCTCCATCAATCCGCGTCTACCTGTAAATCCGCAGTTCTACTGTCTGCCCACAACTGTTGCATCTCTTCACATCTTTCTAATACGACAACGTTAAATTAGCCACCAGTGGTAGCGAGCTTGTTTTAGGCCATTTTTTGCCAAAATTTGAACGGCAAAATGGGTACTAATTCAATAGAATCGTTTCTCTCGAAAATCAGATGCAAATCGCAGGTTCGTCATGCCGTAGTTTCAGCACAAGCGATTTGGCGCATTCTAATTTAACGTTGTCGTACTAATATTACAGCGCAAGGTGGGCAGTTGATAAGAGTGCAAGCCGAGCAAGCTTGACTTTACGATGAGAGAGATAAGCGACATAATTGCGTTTCTGATAATAACGAACAATCAGTAGGGCGGCGGCAGCATCGAAAACGGGCTTTGGCAAAACACTGGAGAGCAAGAGCCGTACCTGATAGAGCGTCAAAGCGGGCGCTTTATCTTTGCAGTGGATGCGCAAGCGCACCAAGAAGTGATGAGCCAAAGCGACGAGCAACATATGGTGATGCCAACCCAACCAACTGCGGGTTTCATAATGATCAAAACCAAGCTCCCCTTTCGCTTCTTCAAAGATGCTTTCGCGCCCAAAGGGCTCCCGCCACCGCAGGCCGGTGATGCGCACCAAAGCCAGCAAGGGCAGGTCTGCGGGTGCGTTGCTGAAGTAGAACTTGAGTTCAGCCGGGTTGTCAAGATTGCGCCGCGCCCGAAGGGCACCCGCTAGCCAGAGTTGCGCACCAGGCAAGCCGTTGCGACTTTCATATAGGCGGAGGAAAGCAAAATCGCAGACGATCGGGCCTTTGCTGCCCTCCTTAATCGTTGCCCGTGTCCAGGCCTTGTGCAGGAGTTGGGCAACGACATCCTGAACCGAGATGGCTCGCTCGGTCGGGGTAAGCAGCCGCAGCTGCGTAGGGGGGCGACCCCGCC
>JBBRVA010000951.1:0-3135 GCA_038247295.1 Caldilineales bacterium
ATGACGCGCCCTTGCACGATATTTTCGCCCAGGCCATAAGATGAGGTGACAAAGACCACATCGCGGAAACCGGTCTCGGTATCCAACGTGAAGATGACACCGCTAGAGGCCAGGTCGGCGCGAATCATCTTTTGGATGCCGACGGAAAGTGCGACGTCAAAGTGACCAAAACCCATGTCGGCGCGATAGCTGGTCGCGCGCGGGGTGAAGAGGCTGGCGAAACATTTCTTTACGGATTCAAGCAGCATCCCCTCGCCACGCACATTCAAATACGTTTCCTGTTGGCCGGCAAAGCTGGCCGTGGGCAAATCTTCCGCTGTCGCCGACGAGCGGACGGCCACATCTGTGTTGGCTGCGCCATATTTTGCGCTCAGTTGGTGATAATTGGTGAGGATCTCGGCGCTCAGATCGTCGGGTAATTCGCCCGCCAAAATAAGATGGCGGATCTGACCGGTGCGTTGGAGCAGATCGTTTACATCCTGAGTATTCAATCCCGCTAAAATTTTCTGCATCTGCTCTTCCAACTTGTTATGACGCAAAAAAGCGCGGTAAGCCCCGGCCGTAACGGCAAAACCATCGGGAATTTGAATGCCTTTGACAGTCAGCTCGCGGATCATTTCGCCCAGACTGGCGTTTTTGCCACCCACCTGGGGCACATCTGCGATAGTCAGTTGATCAAACCAACGAGTCCATTGCATGATTGAGCCTCCTCTGCTTAAGTTCGACTTTGTATACTTCGACTTGATCCATTTTTACACGGCGAGCACTGCGCCGCTGTGTTCAGAAGATAAAAAAGGTTCAGACAGTGTTGCAGCGCCGGAGTGTTCGTTAGTGTCGCCATGGGGGATATACGACTTTACTCCCTGTATAGTCTATGCCATTTGCCGCGCTTATACACTGGGCTGGAGGGTAGTTCCCCCCTGGTCAAATGGGCAGTCTTATCCAAAGCGTGGGCTTTCTCTGCGGATGAAGGTGGATAATTATGTCTAGCCAATTGACCAGGCAGTAAACTCCCCATCTGGCGGATGTTTCTCCGCCGTTTTGATGTTATCTTTGACTAATACAGTGAGAATACAGTGAGTGATCTATCTGCTTGAAAGGAGGATCTATGTTTAATCACATCCTTGCCCCGCTGGATGGCTCGTTGCTGGCTGAATGTGCACTGCCACATGTTGTCGCCCTCGCCAAAGCGTTTGCGGCACGGGTTACGCTCTTACGCGTATTGGAGTGTCCACTTTCAGCGAACCAAGAGAAGCCGGTCGATCTGATGGATTGGCAAATGTGTAAGAGCGAAGCACAAGCCTATTTGGATACACTGGTCAACCGGCTGCAAACGGTTGGTTTGGCCGTCGATGCCGTGTTGTTGGAAGGTCAGCCTGCCGCGAGTGTGATTCATTTTATTCACAAAAGCGATGTAGATCTGATTGTCCTGAGTAGCCACGGTGTGAGTGGTTTGAGCGCATGGCATATCAGTAGCGTGGCCCAGAAAATCCTCATGCGCGCCCACCGCGCCGTTGTATTGGTGCGCGCGGATGGAGCAAGCCCTGTCGACTTGACGGGTTTGCACTATGGAAGGTTGCTCGTGCCATTGGATGGCTCACAGCGCGCCGAATGTGTGTTGCCTGTTGCTGACGTGCTGGCTCGCTATCATCAAGCGCAACTGTTGTTGGTGCATGTGGTGCACAAACCAGAAATGCCTTACCGTGCGCCGCGCCATGCCGAGGATATTGCGCTGGCCGACCGCGTAACGGCGCGCAACTGCCAGGAAGCTGCTACTTATATGGAGCAGATGCAGACGCACTTCACTGGTGATGTACAAACCCGGATCCTTGTCGGTGAGGATATTGCATTGAGCCTACATGAATTAGTGGAAACTGAGCAGGTAGATTTAGTGGTGATGAGCGCGCACGGTTTTTCTGGCAAGCAGCGCTGGCCGTATGGCAGCATGACCACCAGTTTTATCCTGTACGGTAATGCACCGCTCTTTGCCGTGCAAGATCTCTCTGCAGCAGAGCTGGCGCAAGCGCAGCATGAACGGGATTATCAAGAGAAGCCGGGTCATTAGGGCCGCGTCCAGAAATAAGTTGTCGATTTTGAGATTAAAGATTAGAGATTAGAGACTGACAGGACGAAATCGTTCGCACCTGAAAGGCAACCTGCTCACGCCGAAGTCTCCAATCTCTAATACTTCTCTCAAGTGCATCAATCAAACTGTCGCCCGCAACTCGGCCCTGTACAGCCAGTCGATCAACCACAAATAGCATTGAAATTTGATGACCGCTGCTGTATGCCGCTAGTTAAACGGCACACAGCAGCGTAAACTGCTACGATAGATGCGCGCTCCAATTACGTATTACCAGCCTACCAGTTAGATCAGGTCTGCTTCTGGGCTAGCAACGTAGTCTGATTGCGCGGATTGCGCCGTGGCGTCTTCGGCCCAAAACCGGCGGAAGAAAAACCAGCCCATGGTCGCCAGGCTGAATAGCCCAACCCCGGATAGTGCCGGCCCCCACATCTTTGCTGAAGCCCCAGCCCGCTTGTGGCTTTGTTTGCTGTAGTCATGCAGGTAATGGGCTAACACTTTGGAGGCTCTGTTCTGGGTGTAGCCATAGCGTTCCTGAACCACGCCAACCATCTGATCGATCTTGCCCTCGAGCATTTGTCGATCATTGTCCGTCAATCGGGCCCACTCTGTCTTCAGGTTGCCACGTGTGCGTCGCCATTTGCCTTGTAGGATTGTCTTGTTCATAATTCTTGCTCCTTTTGATAGGCTCTGTTGGGCGCCACTGTCATGTACGATTTGCACTGACACGTACATAACTGGGGATACTGCTCTTCTACCCCAAGGCGCTCTCCATCGAATGCAATACGAACTCTGGTCTTTATCATACAAAAGAAATGCGACTTTTTCCCCCGTCAAGCGAATAGAATGCGCACTGGGCAAACGACTAGGTTCTTGCAATAAAAAGCCCGCTCGATGGAAGAGCGGGCTTCCTGACGCTAGATTAACAAGTTAGCGAACGGTGATTTGGTTATCGATGCGCTCCAACTTACGCGCTACCTGAACAAGCACATGGGATCCAATAAATCCCGCTCTATTATCGGCAAAGTCGGTTGTGCTGTCAATGGAGGGAG
>JBBRVA010000952.1:0-3134 GCA_038247295.1 Caldilineales bacterium
AGCCGGCCAGAGTCCCTATGGTCTGCTGGACATGGCGGGCAATGTGTGGGAGTGGACAAGCAGCCAGGTTCAAAATTATCCGTATCGAGCGGACGATGGTCGGGAGGAGCAGACGGAGGATGACCCCCGGTCGTTGCGCGGGGGTGCGTTCTACTACTACGAGGGCGATGTCCGATGCGCCTTCCGGAGCTGGTCCTATGCAACGAACTCGAACCTCTATATGGGGTTTCGGTTGGTGTCCCCCGGCTTTTGACCCTCTGAAATCTCTGACACTCTGATCTCTGATTAGCTGCTCTCTTTGCCAAAATCAATGGATTCGAGTATACTTTGCAACCACTAGCCGCCCCTGCACCCCGCAGGCGGCCGAAAATTTTTTGTGTGCATCGAGTATCATCTCAATCAAGCACAGGATCACCTGCCGGGCAGGCGTTCTACCCTCCATTTTTGCGATGATACGGCATCGACGCCTACCGCAAGGCGGCCAAGGGCAAGCGCGGGCGCGCTTCTTCCTCTTTGTGCCATGTTTGTTGGCGTTCTCTCTTAGGCGCTCTGGGCCCCACTTTCCAGAGCACCAACCGACGCGACGCTTGCGTAACCAGACCCCTCTGTGGCTTAGGCGAAAATCTGGATAGGCTCAGGCTGTGCGTCTTCATCTGCCCCTTTCTCACGCCGCAGTTCATACCATTCATAAACCGAACGCCAGGTTTCGGTACTCACTTTGCCCTGGAGCAAACCATCGACACTTAAGTGCTCATTGAGCGCTTCCCATTCGATGCCGTAGCCACCGGGCATCAATTTACCCGCTTCACGCTCCTGCTGGCTGGCTAGCAATAGACGCGGCGATACAGAATACGGGATTGTATAATGCTCACCATCATTCGTATCGAGTGTAAATGTGTGTGCTTGAAAAGATAATCTGATCGCCGTTCGTTTATCTTCGTGATTGGTAATCATCCCAAAATCCTCGCAGAGTATTTCTGGAATGCTTCCGCCGCAGCCAGTTCCAACGGCAAGCGCATGGTCCAGGCATGGACCACGATCGGATCCAGGTCAATCTCGCCCGGCCAACATAGGGTGCCATGATCCAGATAAACTGCCTCAAAAAATTCTGCGGCGGCCAGCGGGGCAAAATAGCCAACAAATTTTAAATGGTCGGCCAAACGCAAAATCCCTTGATCGCCGTTACTAAAGCGAAGGATTAAAGTATAATCGGCTTGCAGTTCCACATCGATCACATGAATCATCTCATTCATGGTTTAATTACCTCCGGTGGCAAGGACTGTTCAATCCGCTCCCAGTTGCGCCAAAGTTCACAGCCAGTATTCTTCATCGAGTAGTTGCTCAGCCGTATAGGGACAAGTTTCCGGAAAAGTGCGGCGTGCGAGTTTGGTCTCCACGGCTGCTTTTTTCACAGCATAAGGATAGGCATGGGTGACAAAATCTGCCAACTTCGCACGTAGACTTGGATTATTATCAAGTAATTCTTGCAAATCGATACGTTGTACGGCAATGGTAGCTTCCCAACTAGACGACCGGTGCTCAGGCTGAAATTGCCACTTAAGTAGATGCATGATAATCAACTGGAGCCGACTAGCGACTTCGCGCCGGGTGCTGTTGCCCAAATCCTCGATCTCCTCAATCAAATTGTGCCAGTCGATTTGCTCAAATTCTTCTAGGCGCAATAATTCTGTCTGGCGTTGCGTCCAGGCGTAGAAATCGGTTTCATAAAGCGCAGCTGTCATTTTCCTATTTCCCCTTAAAGGCATACAACACCCAAGTACGACGCTTTCTAATTATACCTTGCCACAAAGAGGGCAACAAATAAGCACCAAAAATACTAGGCTTCGCAAAAGTCGCGTAGGGAGCAGCCCGTGTACAGCCTTTAGGGTGAGCGCCATGCCTGGGCTGCTCCCTACGCCAGCTATTTTTAGGCTTTCAATTGCTATTTGCTTTCTCCATCTGCTGAAGCCACCACTGGTGTTGCCAATCGACAATAATCCAGTTCCCATGTGCCTGCCGCGGGATCAAATGCCTGCCGATTCATGACGGCGGAGATGGCTTCAAACTGCGCTCGACATTTGAGCGTAATGCGATCGCCGGGCAACAGAAGAATACCCTTGGTGTCATCTAGTTTGAGAATCACGGTGCTACCCACCGGGGCCAGTTCGGCGTCGGAGCTTGCCACCGTCAGCCGCAGCATGCCTTTGCCGTTTAACTGCGGTCCATAGTATGTGCCATAGCTGCCCACACCCGTACTATAGGTCTGCGCCTGCGCGGGAGCGCTTTGACGCACCAGACTTTCAACATCGGCAGCGACAACGCCGCTTACCGTATAGACGTTGGCATCCACGGGGATAGTCGTGAGCCAGGCATAGCTGAGACCATTATTGCTCTCCGGGGCTGGCGAGCGTTGGCAGCCCGACAGCAATAGACTAAGACAAATGACAAACCAAAGACTAAAGACGGCGAACTGTTTCCCCACGGCTTTTTGCTCCATTATTATGATTATGATCGCAAGACGACAATCCCAACTGCTATCAGCAACACGCCAATCAATTTTACCAGAGTCACGGCCTCGCCCAGAAAGAAGAGACCCAATAGTAGCGCAGCAATCGCTTCCAGACCTAGAACCACAATGTAGGTCACCGTCATCTCGGCGTGGCGCATGGCCACCGTCTGCAAAAGCGCGCCAAGACAAAATAGCCCCAAGACAAGCCCGGTTGGCCCGCCCTTCGTTAATCCTTCGGAAAGTTTCATATAGTAGCCGCCCACGCTGTAGCTAAAAGCTGCGCTAATCAGCAGAATCGTATTCATGACGCCTCCATGACTGTGTAAAAAATTACCCACTGCGCCTGCTCCCTGGCCGTCCATATAAACAGCAGCTATTGTTTACAGCTTACGCTAATCCCCAATCGGATCCAAGCCTGCTTTCTAACAGATGCTGACTCGATTTCTTTCAGTTCGCGCCCTATTTGATAGAGAAAGCTTGGGCCAGGACCGCCACCTTGATACTCGCTATCCCTTATCAAAGTTCTGGCAATAGCACATCTTTCTCGGTACCCTACCCAAAACTGGGGGTAAAATTAATAAACGCCCAAATTTCTTCAATTTGCATATGACATTACGCAGGCCAG